>JALGVG010000206.1 GCA_029819875.1 Candidatus Zipacnadia bacterium
CAAGCCTTCACGCACCTGTTTGCCAACGCCTGCCGAGCGATGCCCGACGGCGGGACGCTGACGATTACCGTGCAGCCGCAGCAGTCGGAGGTGGTCGTTGAGGTGGCGGACAGCGGCATCGGAATGTCGGAAGAGCAAAGGCAGCACGTATTTGAGCCGTTCTACGGCGGCGGGTTGAGGGGGAGTGTGGCCTTGCCGGCTGTTTACGGTATCATTACCGCACACGGGGGAAGCATCGCAGCGGAAAGCGAGCCGGGAAAGGGAACGACTTTCACGATTCGCTTGCCGGTAGTGCAACCGGTGCAAGAGACAGCGGACGAGCCGGCAGGGGGACGGTCCCCCTTGAAGATACTGCTGGTGGACGACGAGGAGTTGATACTGGACGGCTTGCAGCAATGCCTGCGCGGGGAGGGGCACCAGGTAGAGACGGCCTGCAGGGGGCGCGAGGCGGTGCAGCGCGCGCTCAGCGAGAATTTCGATGTCATCATCTGTGACCTGCTGATGCCGGAGATGGATGGACGCGAGGTCATACGACGACTGGCACAGGCAGGCGTCAAGACGCCGGTCATCGTGTTGACCGGCATGGCAGAGCGACAAGCGGCGGCCGAGCTGCGTTCCCTGGGTGTGCATGACGTGCTGGTGAAACCTGTTGGCCTCAAGACCCTGATACGGGCCGTGGAGAAAGCGGTGAGCCGGCCGCCGGCAGGTGAACCGGGCCCCGGGGGATAACTAGTTAGCGAAAGGGTGAGGTTGAAAGATGGTTGTCTCCTTCAGCATAGTCCCGATCGGCAGCGGCACCGAACTGCGAGAGCAGATCAGCGAGATCCTGCGCGTGGTGGACGAGTCCGGCCTGCCCTATCGGCTGACCGCCATGGCCACGGAAATAGAGGGCGACTGGGACGAGGTGATGGCGGTGATAAAGGCAGCCCACGAGGTGGGCCGCCGGTTCAGCGGGCGGGTGTTGACGCATATAGCGATAGACGACCGGGAGGGCTTCGAGGGGCGGCTGGAAGGGAAGGTCAAGGACGTGGAGACCCTTGCCGGGAAGAGGCTGGAAAGGAAAAAATAGATGGCAAGCGACAGCAAGGTCGGCAAGATAGACTTACCGACATTCGAGAGGTTTCTGCTCAAGAGGATTGGTAGTCCCAACAGCAAGGTGCGGGTGGGGCCGCTGACGGGCGTTGACGCGGCCGTGATAGAGGTGGGCGGGAAGGCGTTGGTAATTGCCGAGGACCCCATCTTTCCGGCGGCGGGCCTGCCGCTGGAGACGTTCGGGTGGTTCACCATGCACATCGGGGCCAGCGACGTTGCCGTGATGGGTGTAAGGCCCCAGTTCGCCACCTATTCGCTGTTGATGCCCCCCAACACCCCTGACGAGGAGTTTGAAACCATCGTTGAGAGCATCCACCAGGCGGCCCTGGAACTGGGAATTGCCATCGTAGGTGGGCACACAGGCTATTACCCGGTGGTCGTAACGCCCATCATCGGGGGCATAACGGTACTTGGCATCGGCGAACTTGAGGAGATTGTGACACCGGCAGGGGCAAGACCGGGCGATGCCGTGCTGATGACCAAGGGCCCGGCCATCGAGGCGACCGGGTTGCTGGCAGTGCTGTACGAAGCCGACATGCGGCGCAGTTACGGCGATGAGATGACCGACGCGGCGGTGGCACGCTGCCAGGACATCACGGTCGTCAAGGACGCACTCATCGCCAAGGCGGCCGGCGGGGTTACAGCGATGCACGATGCCACCGAGGGCGGGGTGCTGGGCGGGCTGTGGGAAATCGCCGCCGCCAGCGGCGTGGGCATGCAGATCGAGGAGGGGCTGATGCCTTGGCCGCCGGAAGTGGAAGCCCTCTGTGAGATGCTGTCCATTGACCCGTTGGCCGCAATCGCCGAGGGAACGCTGCTGATAACAGCGTCGGCTGACAGTGTGCCGGCCATCGTCGGGGCGCTGCAAGAGGCGGCAATTGCGTGCGCGCAGATCGGACATGTAACCGACGACGCCTCGGAACGCACCATCATCCGGCGCGACGGCCGCGTGCAAGCGCTGGCGGTTCCCGAGCAGGATCCGTTCTGGCCGGCGTTTTTTGCAGGACTAAAGGCCTTAGAGGGACAATAGTATCGTGCCGCCAAACCACAGGGCGGGGCCCGGCTTAGTATCCAGCAAGGAGAGGGAATGATGGCCAAGCGCAATTTCTCGATGATCGAGTATTTCAACCAGATCGCCAAGGACTGGCAGCCGCTGTTGAGTTTCCAGGGCAGCACGCGGGCGGACTTCGAAAAGTGGCAGGCTGAGGCGCGCGCAAAATACTTCGAACTGCTCGGCGACTTCCCCCAGCCTGTTGACCTGGACGCCGAGGTCATCTACAGCATCGAGGAGGATGGCCTGGTCAGGGAGCGGGTGATTTTTGATTCCGAGGAGTACATGTCAGTGCCGTGCGTGGTGCTCAAGCCCGCTGACATGCCCGATGACAAGAGCGGAGCGGCGATAATATGCAGCCACGGCCACGGACCGTTCGGGAAGGAGCCGGTGGCAGGCAATGCCAGCACGCCGGCGCTGGCGGCCAACATTGCACAGCATCGGTACAACTACGGGGAGCTGATGGCGCGAGCGGGGTATCTGACCATCTGCCCGGACCTGCGGGTTTTCGGGGAGCGCAGCGACGGCGGTGACCCATACCCGGGTCGGGACCGCTGCAACGTGCATTTTTTGCGGGGAGCAATGCTGGGCATCTACACCTTGACCCTCAACATCTGGGACATGAAGTGCTGCGTTGACTACCTGCAGACGCGGCCGGAAGTGAACCCTGAACGCATCGGAATGATGGGGCTGTCGCAGGGAGGGACGATGACGACCTTCACCACGGCCGCTGAGCCGCGTATCAAGGCTGCCGATATCATCGGCTACTTGAGCTTGTGGGAGCGCTTTGCCATCAATCGCGGGAACTTTTGCGGCTCGCAGATGGTGCCGCATATCTTCAAGTACTTTGACACTTCCGACATTGCCGGGCTGATCGCCCCGCGGCCCCTGCTGGTTGAGATGGGAGTGCATGACACATGTTTCTTCATCGAAAACCAGCTCAAGGCGTTTGAGAAGACGCGCCGCATCTACGAGGCGGCCGGGGCGGCGGACAAGTTGTGGGCAGACATCCACCCCGGAGAGCACATGTTTGCAGCCGGCAGAGTCTTCGACTTCTTCGCCGAGTACCTGTAGACAAGCGGCTGGAGCCGCAAGCCAGGGCTGTCAATAAGCGCAACTGCCGCCATGGGAGTGGCCTTGGGGCGGGGCGAGGTTCGGCGGCTGCACACTGGGCGGCTTGAGAATCTTGGCCGGAAGCTGGGGCTTTTGCTCCATGGCCTTGATGTGGCCGTCGGTGAACAGAATGTTGGCTGTTTTCCCGGCGTGGCGGAAGTCGAGGCTTTCAAGAGTATCGGCAGCGTTGGGCAAGAAGATGTTGGAATCGTACAGCAGCGGCGTCTGCTCGGGGTTGATGATGCGTGGAGTGAAAATGCCCTCGAGCGGTTTGAACAGGGCGTAGCCGTCCGGCCGGACGGTGCTGCTGAACTTGACGCCGGCCTG
>JALGVG010000207.1 GCA_029819875.1 Candidatus Zipacnadia bacterium
TGAGTACCCGGTGTGGGTGAAGGCCAACTGCGTGACCATGCTGGGAGCAGGGCTTACGTTCGCGAGCAACGCGGTGGAGCGGATCGGGGTGGATTGCAGCGCGGCGACGGACATTAAGGCCGGCACACAGGTGTGGATGCCGCAGCCGTTGCCTTATGACTTGGCGGTGGGTTCGTCCAATGAGCTGAGAATCGCGGACGGGGCAGTACTGCGGCTACGGCCGGCAGTGCACCTGCTGCTGGCGGACCGCATCGACGTGTACGGGAGGTTGAACGTGGGTACACTGGGGCGGCCGGATGTGGTGTTCAGCTCTGCAGAAGCTGTGCCGGCGGCGGGCGATTGGAAGGGAATAGTACTTCATCCCGGCGCGATAGCAAACCTGCGGCAGGCAACCATCCAGTACGCGGAAAACGCCCTCGTCTCCGACGGGGGGAACATAAACTTGGAAAAGTGCACCGTTGAACGGACGAAATACGACGGGGTGTACTGCGGGGGCGATCACAATATCCGGGTTTATGATTGCATCTTCCGCGACATCGGGCGGTCGGCGGTACGAATGCCGGGTCCCAACCTCAGCGGAGCGATTGCCCAGACGAGGTTCGAAAGGTGCGGGGACTACCCGATATTCTTGCTGGCGGAGTACGTGTTCCGGCTGTGGCCGAGCAACACGTTCGTGGACAATGTCAAGCAAAGGATCGGGGTGGCGTGCAGCGAGACGGACGACCTGCCGGCAGGATCGTTTCATGTCTGGAAGCCGCAGCCGGTGCCGCTGGACCTGACGGCGCGGGCGAACGAGTCCGTGTTGGGCATCGGCAAGGGCGCAACGCTTATCGTCCATGGCCCCAACAAGAGGGCAAGGCGGTGACACTGACCGCGGCGGCCCAGCCGGCGGTGCCCGGTTCGTGGGAGGGCGTCAAGTGGTTTGCGGGCAGCAGTGGATGGCTGAAATACACGATAGTCGAATATGCTGACATCAACGTGCTGACGGATAGCTGCAGGCCCTGGATTATCAACAGCGTGTTGCGGCATTCCAAGAGCGCCGCGCTGCGATGCACCGGTACGGCCACGACGGTGGTGGTGGGCACGCGAATCGTGGACAACGAGGGCGACGGGGTGCAAATTGTAGAGCAGGCACGGCCGAACCTGGGGAACCTGGGAACGCCGCGGACGACTGATGACGGAGGCAACACGTTTGTCAATAACGGCGGCTGGTGGGTTTATCACAGGGGGCCGCTGAACGTGCGCGCGCAGAATAACTGGTGGGGTACGACGAGCCGGGCTGAGATATTGCGGAATATCAGCGATGGGCGCGATGTGCCTGGGTATTGAGTGGTGGTGTTCGATCCGTATGCGACGGCTTCACCTTCCGCGGCAGCGATGCAGCGAAGTGGAAGGCGGGCGGTGATAACCAGCTTGCAGGCAGTCCAGACTGCGGCGGGGGCGGCAATCTACTGCCGGCTCTCGGCGCCGGCGCGGGTGCGGGTACGGATAATGAACATTGCCGGCCGCGTAGTGTGCGACGTGTGCCGGGATCGCGAGCTGAAGCAGGGGCTGAACAGCATACTGTGGGACGGGCGCAATGCAGCGGGCGCGCGGGTGCCGGCGGGCGTGTACCTGGTAGAGGCCAGGGCATGGTCAGCAGACGGCGGTCAAAGCCGCCTGCTGACCCGCCTGGACATAAGGCCGTAGGAGCCGTCGTGCGTTTCCTCTATCCTCCCACTACTTCCATCTCCACCGGCGGTGCATCGGCGCGGTTGTCGGGGTTGTAATATTCAGACACCGTGCTCTTGGGCGTCTGCGCTTTTATCGGGAAGCGGGCAATCAGCGAGTAGCTGAATGTCAGCTCCTGGTGGGGTTCGAGCTTTTCCAAGTAGACGATAATCTGGCGGCCGGTGAGCTTGAACTTGTCGATGACCTTGCGGTCCACCAGGTCAGTGAGATCGGTGGCGTCCACGGTGAAGCCCGGCGGCACGCCAAGGTCCACGATAACCATTGAAGTGCGTGCGGGGGTGTTGTTCTTGATGGTCACCGTGGCCGTGACCGTATCGTGAACGGCCAGCTTGGTCTTGTCATAAGCGACCTTGATGGAAAGAATGTCGCCAGGCAAGGCGGGATGCTTGAGCCACGGCAGATAGTAGCGGGTGACTATCTGGTACAGCGTGGTGCCTTCGCCGGCGAATTTTATCTCCACCTTGTTAGCTCCGGGCTTGACGTACTGCTTGCCGTCGATCAGGAACATCAGGTCAGAGTTCTCCTCGGTGATGGCCTGCGACCAGACGCGATGACCGTTGATGAGTACCTGCACCTCGGCATTCACCTTGGTGGTAGCTCCCTGCTGGGCAAGGAGCAGTGCGCGGAGGGCGGCGACGGTGGCGTTGGTCGAGTGCCAAGTGCCGTTGGGGTCCTTGGCCGAGATGAGGTAGTTGAGGACCTGGCCGGCGGCCTGCGGGTAACGCCCTGAGTTGATGAGGGCGAAGGCGGCCATGGCGGTGGCTTCGAGGTCGGCCGACTTGCCGCTGGAGTGGGTGATGCCGGTTATCTTCGTTTCCCACCACATCTTGTTGTCCCGGTGCTTGGCCTGCTGCAGGAGGGCCTCTATCACCTCAATAGTGGTATCATGCAGCTTCCCGCCGGCAAGCAGGTTGTCGGCGGCGACCAAGGCATTGGCCAAGATGGCCAAGGCGTAGGGGTCCTGGGCCTGCGTGGCGTGGTTGCGCAGGTAAGCGACGGCCTTGGCCAGGCCCTGGCTTTCGGTATGGGTCCAAGCCAGCGCCCAGGTGACGTAGGCGGTGGGCAGCAGCTTGTTGTTCTGAATGCGGCTCCAGGTTTCCTGGTGCAGGTAGGACTCGTCCGGATCCCAGGAGCCGTCGTCGTTTTGCTGCTGGAGAAGCCACTGCTGGGTGCGGCTGATGACGGCGCGGTCAACGTCGTGGACCACCTGCATGTCATAAAACGTCATCAGCCCATAAGCAGTCAACATCTTGTTGGCGGGTGCCTCGCCGAACCACGAAAAGCCCCCGCCGTTGACCTCGTAGCTGAGCATCCGCTGGTAGCCGGTGTTGATGAAGCCCTCGGCCTTCATCTGGATTTCCGGGGTGACCTGGCCGGTCGTCTTCATGTAGGCAAGCACCAAGATGTTGGGGTAGGTCGTCGAGGTGGTCTGCTCGAAGCAGCCGAAGGGCATACGCAGGATGCTGTCAAGGCCCTCCACGGCCTGGCTGAAGATGCCGGGATATATCTTGACGAGAATGTCGGAGGCGTCAGGGATGGCGTTTTGCGGTATCGTAACGGTGTGCTGGACATCGGCGCCGAGGCGATCGGAGACGGTTTGTTCGACCTTGCGCCCGTTTGGCTCGACGCGGATGTCGTTCTCGACGGCATCGCTCATCTTGGTGCCCAGTCCATAGACCTTGAGGGGATGGACGCCGATCTTGTCCGCTACGATGGTGAAGTAGACGGCTTTCACCTCGTTGACACCGATGTCAAGCTCCTGCTGGAGGGGGCTTTTGGCGGTGAACCAGTCGGCTTTCTCCAGCTCGACACGCACGCGCTGGGGCTGGTCCATGAAGTTGCGCACGGCGACGGGTATGGAGACCTGGTCACCCTGGGTGAGCGCAACCGGCAAGTCAATGTCAATGTGGAAGTCGAGATAGACACGCAGCGAGCCAGTGGCCGAGCCGAGTTGCCCTGAGACGCTGTTGGCCATGGCGCCGATGCGGAAGGTGGTTATGCTGTCCTTGACGCTGGGGATAGACAGCACGGCTTTGCCCGCTTCGTCAGTTATCAGGGATGGCTCAAACAGCAGCGTTTCGGGGAACTCGGTGCGCACGCGCACGGTCGACTTGTCTGCGACCTCGCCAGCTCCCTCGGCAGGCGGAGCAGCGGCTTCGGCGAGAGCGACAGGCCCGCCGGCGCCCATTCCGCCCACGGCACCCGCCTTGGGAAGTGCGAAGAACTCCCGCCGGGCCCCGAAATCGATTTGCAGGGCCTCCCAGCGGCGTTCTATTGCATCCTGCTCGGTGTCCCAAGCCACCTGCGGCCAGGTGGTGACCATCCACAGATCGTCCTCGGTTCCCGGCGCGCCGTCAGGTCCCAGGGAGCCAACGATGGCCCAGTACATCTTGTCTGCATCCGGTGGCGCTTTAACGATCAGCTTGTGGTTCCACGGATCATACAGCTCGCGTTCCCGCAGGAAGCCTTCGTTGATGAGCAATTCAACGGCGTTTTGTGCAGGCGGCGGCTCGCGATGCTTGTCCTGGTACTTGCGGATGGCGGTCTGAATATGCTCGACGATGGGCCGCAACTGCTCGGTCCACTGCTTGCGGGCCTTC
>JALGVG010000038.1 GCA_029819875.1 Candidatus Zipacnadia bacterium
GGCCAGGGCCACTTCCAGGGCTTCGCGGTCGACGGGGTTGTCGCGCAAGTTGCCCACAGCGGACTGTGGCGGCTCGATGATGGCCGGGGAGTGGAACTCCATTATCGTCTCGGCAGCAGCCAGCCCCGGGCAAACTTGCTTGCGGCCGCCGGAGTAGCCGGCCATCAGATGGGGCTCGACCAGGGATGCGATGATGCGCAATTCCGCCTCCACCCAGCGGCGGTCCACCAATGCACGCGTGCCACGGCTGGTGGTACCGACGAAGACGTGGCTGGAAGGGTCGCGTGCCACGTGGCTTTCAATGCGGTAACCGCGGGACAATATCTGATCGCCGAGCATCTCCTGCAGTTCGGCGTCGGTGGAGGGACGGTGCAAGCCGGTTGCGATGAGGATGAGAATGTCACGCGGCGCGATGCCCTCATCGTCCAGGGCAGCGAGGATAGGGTCCAGCAGCACCTGGTTGGGCACCGGGCGGGTGATATCGGAGACCGCGATGCAGGCGGAAGTATGGCCGCGCACTATTTCGCGTAGTGGTGGTGTGCCCAGGGGATTGGCGCACGCACGATGGGCCGCGCCGATCGGATCGGTCAGAGGCGGAAGCGGGTTATGCCGCAACACGTACGCCACGTTGGCGTCGGGAATGTCAACCTCAATCCCGTGACGGCCGTAGCGGAGGTGGAGTTTCATCGAGCTTCACACCCCCACAAGCCGCCAAGCGGAATGATTGCCAGGCGATGGTTATTCAATCTGCAATATCTCGTCATCATCAAGTTTCTCGTCGGCGCCTTCCAGCCATTGATGCAACAAGGCGCGGGCTTGGGCCTTGGTCAATGTACGCCCCGCCAGCGCCTGGCGCAGTTCCTCGAGGTTGCGGGGGATGAGGGTCTTGCCCGCCAGGATGCGGTTGATGTGGGCAATCACATCATCGGTCATAAGGGTCAAAATGTCGCGGGCCGTGGGCTGAGCCGGCAGTTGGGTCACCGCCTGCAGGCGGGCGGCCACATCGCCCCGGCCGGGCAGGGCCTGGGCGTAGCGCTGCAGCTTGTCGACAAAGTCGGGCTTGCGCAGAGCCTTGGCATACTCACGCAGCCCTGCGGCGACGGCCTCCTGCAACTCCGCCACAGGGGGCAGGCGCAGCTCGGTATCCAGTTGCAGGTGGCAGGAGGGACAGACCGGCGAGTCGTTGAGAGCCGCCCCCAGGTCCTGGCGAGTGCAGCGCAGCGACAGGCAGTACTCGACTTTCTCGCGGACGCGGGCTGCGGAGTTGTGGACCTCGATGTCGAGGCGCTGCAACTGCTGGAGCGCGCGGAATTCGGGTGAGCCGGTTACTGACTTGTACTTTTCGAAGACTGTGGGATGATGAACGCGGTTGTGCCAGTTGAGATAACGCCGCTTGTAACCAGTCAGGAAAATCTGCAATTGGCGGCGGAAGTTCAATTCGTTGTCCACCAGCTCTTCGCCGCCGGCGATGAGGTCAAGCAGTGCGCGGCGGCGCATGTCCAGGTCCGAGCCGGCCTGCAGGGCAAGCCGGGGATCAGACAGGTAACGCTGTGTAGCCACCACATCAGGCGCAACCTCGCAAAGGAAGGCCTCCAGTTGCTTGGCGCGGCGCAGCAGGATGCTTAGCTGAAGGGTGGTCTGACTTTGCTGCATGTACGGCTCAAGCTTGCTGACAACCTGCGCGAGGCCCTCAAAGGAAGGCAAGCGGGGATCGAATAACTCGAAGAACTGGCGTGCGTCGGCAATGAGCTGGAAGGCATCGGCCCATTGCCGTGGCTGGTGGCCGAGATCTTCGCAAAGCTTCTGCAACTTCTCCTGCAGGTCGTCCAGGCGCTGCAGTTGCCGCTCGCTGACGGCGACCAGGCGCTCCCAGATGTAGTGCTGCAGGGCGGGGTCGGGGCCGGGAACGCCGATTTCCAGCACCACGCGGGCCAGGCGGGCCAGCACCTGCCACTGGCTGGCGGTCAGCAGGGGCGGACGCGCCACGTAAGCGACGTGCGCGGCAAAGGGGGCCGGGATATCGTCGAAGCGCAGGGGCCGCTGGTCACCATCGAGGGCGGCCAGGTAGCCCAGTCTGACGAGGGTGGCAATCAGCAACTCGAACAAGGCCGGCGGCAGTCCCAGCGAGGACTTGGCCACGTGCTGGGCAAGGTCGGCACAGGAGAGGGGACGGCCCAGTTCATGCTCGGGAGTCTGGTCGCGCTGGCGAATGCGGTTCATTATTTCGCGGGCGGCAGCGCTAGTGCTGGTGTTTATCCATATGCGGCCCTCTTCGATGCGGATAAGACCGAGGGGTTCGAGGAAGCTGGTAGCCAATTCAGTCAGCGAGCTGTCGGGATCGTGTTCGGCCACGCCGGGGCGGATGAGCTCGTCAATGAGCCTGTCGACCTGCTCGCGGCTTTCCAGCGGACGCCGCGGGGCGAGACGACGGAACTCGGGGAACAGCTCTCTCAGTGCCGTGTCGGCGATGGCGCCGAGGGTAGGCAGCCAGTCGCCCTTCAAGGCTTCGAGTTGGTCTGCCTCGAGCACCACGCCGCCGGTGGACAGCACCTGCCCCTGATAGTAGGCATTCTGGATGATCTGCTGGACCTGGTTGTCCAGAGTAAGCCGCTCTTCGAGCAAGCGGTTGCGCCAGGCCGCCTGGATGTCGCTGTCTGGGCCGGGCTGGCGGAGCAACTCATGGCAGGCAGCGCACTGCTTGACGATGTCAAGTTCCTGGGAAGTCAAAGGGCGCGGGAACCAGGCCAGCAGGCCATTATACCAGCGGTCCGCGCCCAGCCCACGGCATAATTGGCGCCAATGCTGGATCTGATGTTCCACGCCGAAGGCACGGGCGATGAAAATATGGCAGCACTCGGGGACGGTTGGGTCGCTCAGCTCGGAAGCATACCCGCTCAACTGGGAGGGCGTCAGGGCGGCCACGTTGACAAGCTCCAAGGAGACGTAGCGGGCGGAATTGTGCCAGGTGATTTCCACCAGGCCGGAGCGGAGAACTTCCTGGAGCGGAAACGCCGGGCTGTCGGAGGTGCTAAGGATGCAACGCCACAGGCGGCCGTCATCGCCGGCGAGGGTGGCCTTGACCTCGTTGAGGCGCTGGCGGACGAACTCGCTGAGACTGGTTTGCACGTCAACGAGGTAGATGGAGCTGTCAGTGTCCGCGCCCCTGCGTACATCCACGTAGCGGCCCATCAGGCGCAGGTTTTCCAGCATCTGCCCGGCGGCCTCCGAGTGGAGGCGGGCGGAGTGGTCAGCCTTAAGGCCTATACATTCGGCCACCAGGGCCGCCGGGGCCGCGATGTTCGCCAGCCGCAGGGCGACGAGGGTGCGCACCACGTCCACGGCGGCCTGCGGGTCCTCGGGGATGAGTTGTTCGGCGTTTTGCACGAAATAATCCAGCACCTGGTCGAAGTAGGGAGCTACCTGTGGATGAGAGGCCAACTGGGGGCGGAGGTATTCCAAAATCTCGGCCGGCGTGATCAGCAGAAAGCTGTCGCGTTGCAGGAAAGTTTCCAACCCTCGCTGCCGGTCGGTGACAAATTGCAGTATGCCGTCAGCCCTGCGCAGAAAACGGCTACAGATCGATTGCAGGCAGCGCGCGGCGGTTGGATGCAGTGGATAGGTCTCGGCAAGCTCCTGCTCCGTGAAGCTGCACTGGCCGAAGGCGGCGCGGTATTGAGTATACACTTGGGCGACGGCGTCAGCGTATTGTTCCTCGGATACGCGGTGGAGGGCCCTGCCGAAGGCGATCCGCCGTGCCTGGCCGGCACTGAGAGAGAGCACCACATCATAGGCAGCGTGCAGCCCGTGCAGCAAGAAGGGGGCCACGCCGGCAATCTGGTCGAAACCGTCTTCGAGGGCGGCGATGACAAAGAACGGGTTGATCTTGGCCCGCTGGCCGAGAAATTCGAAGAATGCACAATCCCCGCGCATGGCCTTGAGGTCGGTGCTGGCCAAGAAGGAGCTCAGGTCGTCGATCACCCACACGACGCCGCCGAAATCGTGGTCACGCAGCACTTCCAGCAGGCGGGAGATGCTCTCGGCGCGAGATTGGCGAAAGTCGAGAGGGTAACCCAGTTCGGAGGCGAGATGATAGGCGACGGCGACGGCGGCCTGCCAGTCGCGATCGCGCAGCTCGGCCCAGTTGGCGCAGTCAGGATGCTGGCGGCGAGTGCGGGCGTCGAGGTTCGGGCCGTACCGGGGGATGATGTGCCGTTCGATCAGTCCCAGGGCGTAGCTGCGCTCAGAGAGCGGCGCTTCAATGCCGTACTTGGGGCGGGCGAGCTCGCGCTCGGTATGGTCAAAGATGATATCCTCCAGATGCTCATCACGGCCGCGATGCTCGGCAAGAGGCACAGGGACGACCAGCAGCGGGCGCTGAGCGGTCAAGGAGGCGTGGATGTCCTCATAGGCGGGATGAGCGGCAAGAAACTCGGTCCATACGGGGGCGTACTCAAGCAACAGGGCGGTTATTATCAACAGGTGGGATTTGCCTGCGCCGGCCGGCCCTTGGACAAGCATGCCGGCGCCTTGGCCGCGGGACTGGACGACACGCCCCAGGATGGAGCGCAAGGCATTGTCCGCCTCACTGCCCGGGGCAGCCACGTAGTCAGCTACCAACTCGCGCAGGGCGGAGGCGGTCTGCAAGGAAGGTGAGGACCCTTCGCGGTCCAGCGCCTCGCGCAGCGTCGCCAGTCGGCCCAGTGACACGGCCGGAAGCATTGTGCTGATTGACAGTAGATCCGATAGTTTCATCGCGTGTCAGGCATCAATCCGCCGGCACCGCCCATCGCGCTTGCGGCGCCATGTCCTGCCGGGGCCGGCGGCTCCGGCGGTTTGCACAACTCCAGATACAGGAGCGGGGAAAATTATTTTTCCGGTCCTGGCGCCCGGTCGGCTCCGGCTCTTGACAAGCACGTAGCAGTTACCTATACTTTGGGTCAACTTATGAACGAACTTACGCGCAACGACATTGTTATCTGGTATTGGTGGCGCCGCTTGAGATAGCGGGCTGCCCAATGTCGTGCGAGTTGAAGAGTAAGTATTTGAAAGCCGTGGGCGTGTCCGCAACAGATACCCCGCGGCTTTTTATGTTAGTTACAACCATTGAAGGCAGCAACGATTCCTTGCAGGGTGAGGAGGCTAGTTCGCCAATTTCGGCCGCTTCCCTCCTGGCGTAGAAAAGAAGGTAATAATTATGCGCGCACTGTCAGGTATCCAACCCAGCGGAGAACTGCACATCGGCAACTATTTCGGGGCCATCAAGCAGTACGTGGAACTGCAAGACAAGCACGAGGGCTTCTACTTCGTGGCAAACTACCATGCCCTGACCAGCATCCGCGACGGCAGCTACCTTCGCGACCTGACACTGGAGGTCGCTGCCAGCTTCCTGGCACTGGGGGTGGACCCCAACAAGGCGGTCTTATACGTGCAGTCGGACGTGCCGGAAGTGACGGAACTGACGTGGCTGCTGTCGGTGGTCACCCCGATGGGCTTGCTGCAACGCGCCCATGCCTACAAGGACAAGATCGCCCAGGGGATTTCGCCGGACCATGGGTTGTTCGCCTACCCGGTGCTGATGGCGGCTGACATCCTGATAGTGCAATCCGACATCGTGCCCGTGGGCCAGGACCAGAAACAACACGTGGAGATGACCCGTGACATAGCCGCAAAGTTCAACCAGGCGTTCGGGGAGGAGGTGTTCAAGCTTCCCGAGGCGCTGATTATGCCCCAGGTGGCGGTGGTACGCGGCACAGACGGGCGGAAGATGTCAAAGAGTTATAACAACACCATCGGCATCTTTGAACCCGAGGAGGTCATCCGCCGCAAGATAATGAGCATAGTCACCGATTCGAAGACGGTGGACGAACCCAAGGATCCGGACAACGATCCGCTGTTTCCCCTGTACAGGCTGTTCGTTGACGAGCAGGAGGCGGAGGCGATGGCCGCCGACTATACCAAGGGCGGCATCGGGTACGGGGACATGAAAAAGCTGATAGTGAGCAAGTTCCTGGAGTATTTTGCCGAGGCGCGGGAGAAGAAGGCGCAGTTGGACGCGCACCCTGACTACGTGATGGACGTACTGCGCGAAGGCGGTAGGAGGGCACGGGCCGAGGCGCGCTTGACGCTGGAGAGGGCACGCGAGGCGGCGGGGGTGGCAGTTGTTCGGTAGTGACTTGCTGCGGAAAACAGGTAATCGCCATGAATTTGCAAAGCATTGGTCATTTTGCCGCGAGGTTTGTTGCGGGGGCAATTGTCGGTGTGGGGTTGCTTGCAGCAGTGGGGGCGGCCATGCTGTCCGCCGCCGACGATAAGTACGAGCGGCCGGTTATCCAGGCACCTGTCTGCGAGGCACCGCCGGTGATAGACGGGGTGTTGGACGATGCATGCTGGCAGCAGGCATATCACAGCGGCGATTTCTGGAATACCAGGGACCAGTGTGCGCCGAACGAGGGCACGGAGGTATGGTTGTGCGTGGATGCGGAGGCGTTTTACGCGGCAGTATATTGCCATGACAGCCAGCCGCAGCACATCTCCTGCCAGGAGACGAAGCGGGGCGGAGACATTTGGAATGATGACTACGTGACGGTCGGCATAGATGCCGACCACTGCGGGGAGCGCATCTACACGTTCCACGTTACGGCCAACGGGACGCAGTGCGAGGATATCCCCGGCGGCAGTGATGCCAAGATCGAGTGGCGCGGCGATTGGCAAGCGGCCGGACGAGTGGTAGACGACGGGTGGGTGGCGGAAGTGCGGATACCGTTCAGCATATTGCGCTACCCGGCGGGCCAGTCGGTATGGGGAGTGTTTGTCCGGCGGCACCATGCGCGCACCAGCAACATGTTCAACTGGCCTCCGCAACCGGAGCAGTGGGATTCGCACGAGATCGCGGAACTGCGCGGGCTGAAACTGCCTGTCTTCAAGGCCAGGCCGGTTATCATGCCCAATGTGCAGACGGAGTGGGGCGCAGGGCGCTTGCGCACCAACTGGAGCCTGGATGCCAAGTACACCCACAAAAGCGGCGTGACCGCGGTGTTGTCGCTGACGCCGGATTTCCGCAACATCGAGGACGAGGTGGAGAGCATTGACTTTTCATACACTGAACGATGGTACCGGGACCGGCGGCCTTTTTTCGTCGAAGGAGAGGACTACATGCCTCCGGGCACGATCTTTTACAGCCGGCGCATCCCGGAGTTTGACGTTGGTGTGAAGGCGTTCGGGTCCGTCGGCGGGACGACGGTGGGGTTGCTGGACGCGTGGTCAGCGACGGGACGCAACGACATGGCGGTGGCGCTGCGACAAACCATTGCCCGGGACCACCGCGTTGAGCTTGGTTACGTGAGCACCCACCAGCCGGAAGTGAAGAACAAGACCTATTACGTCGGCGGGCGCTACTACAAGAGGTTCGGCTCGGGGTATTTCAGGGTTCGCACGCGGCTATTCCACAGCCGCACGGCAGGCGGAGACGACGGAAAGGCATTCTCAATCAATCTCCGGCGCCAGCTGGGCAGGAACAAGCCAAGGTTGTGGGTCGAGTACGAGCGGGTGGATCCCACCTTCGACCCGGTGGATGGCTATGCGCCGGATGTGGACCTGGAGGGCGTGTCGGGCGGAATAGGGCTATGGAGGAGCTTTGACAATCGGCGCACAGAGTGGAGCGGTTTCCACGTCAATGCGGGCAGCTATCGTCACACGGACGGCAGCGCATATCACGACGACATTGAAGTGGGGTGGTGGACTTCGTACCGCGACGGCACCTCGTGGGAGATGGAATGGAACTACTCGGATCGGCCGCCGAACGTGGACCGGGTGTGGGGAGTGGGGATAGGATGGAATGGTAAGCGACTGCATCAAGAGGGCGAGGCAGGCATAAGGTGGGGCAGGTATAGCGGTGCGGACTACCTTTATTACAACATCAGCCAGGGGCTGAAGATAGGCACGCGGCTGTACTTGCAGGCCCGGTACGAGTACCGGCAGAGCGACTATCCGGGTACCGGCGACGACGAGCGCATCGGGCGGGGCATTGTGGGCTTCAACTACGATTTGACGCCTGAGAAGACGATCGGGGGCCGGCTGGTGGCCGGGGACGAGGGGACCAACTTGTACGTGAGCTACCGGCAGGCGGTACGCCGCGGCGCGGACGTCTTCGTGGTGCTGGGCGATCCCAATGCCGACAGCACGGTCAGTCGTATCAGTTGGAAGATAAAGTGGGTATACAGGTGATGCGGAGGTGCAAGCCAGCAGGGGCGGTGCAAGGGGCGAGCACAAGACAGGAGACGGCAAAGACGTACTGCAGGGGGGGCGGCACGACGGCTACAAGCGCGGCTTGCAGGTCCCTGGAGAGGGTCGCAGAAGACTGCGGGAGCAGCAGTCGTCCGCCAGGTAACCTCGCGCCGCCCCACCCTACAGTATACCACGGAGGTGTGCAGGATGTCAGCATCCAGGGTACTAGGCTTTGTAATACTGTTGATTGCTGCCGTGTACGTGGTGGTGGCCGTCGTTGATAACGGCTCCGAGTATACCAGTGCCCCGCGCGTCGTGGAGCAGTACGAGGACCAGGGCTTGCAGCTTGGCACCACCGACATTCGGTTCCGGGTCGGCATAGAGGGGATAGTCGATCTGGTGTGCATCGGCCTGCTGGTACTGGTGGGATGGTGGCTGACGACGGTGGAAACGCAGCAATATACGTACCTGTACGTCGGAGGGGCGATACTGCTGGCGTCAATCGTGATACGAGTGACGCCGCTGGTGCCCCCGGACATAGCGCGGTACTCGCCGGGGGCGCTCTTTTTCGGAGCCTGTGTCAGCGTCAATGCCGTCAGCGATGAGACGGCGAACTGGATAATCATCCCCCCGCGGCAGACACTGCGGGTCGCCACCGTTACAGGTGCCGGGCAACAGCAGGGGGGGATACCTGTGATCCTGGACTTCGCCGTCCGGCAAGATTTGCAGCAAAGGTACTTGTCATCGTATCCACCTGTGCCGATTGAGGGCATCGTGTTCGGTACGCACGTGGTGGTCCGCGCCAAGGAGCTGCACATCCTGCCATGCATAAGGGTGCAGGCGATAGGCAGATAGAGTGGGAGCGCGGCGCCACGGCGCCGGGCAGAACAAGGAGCGGTGCGCTGCCACTCATCGACGCGAAGGAATGGGAGAGACCGGTCTATGGCAGTTTACACGCCTGATCTCGACGAGTTCTTGCGGCGAGCGCAGAAAGGCAACCTGGTGCCGGTGTACCGCGAGGTGATTGCAGACCTGGAGACACCGGTATCGGCATTTCTCAAGCTCCAACAGCGGAGCGAGGGACCGGCGTTTCTGCTGGAGAGCGTGGCCGGCGGGGAGAATATCGCGCGCTATTCGTACCTGGCGACCAACCCGCGGCGGATTATGGCATCCAAGGGCAGGCAAATCACGATCACCGAGGACGGGCGGCGGCAGGAGCAGCAGCTTGCCGAGGGCGAGGATCCCCTGGACGTGTTGAAACGGCTGCTGGGCGAATACCGGTTTGTGGCAATGCCCGGCTGGGAGCGATTCCCCGGCGGTGCGGTCGGCTACATGGGCTATGACCTGGTGCGCTTTTTCGAGGAGTTGCCTGATGAGAATCCAGACGACCTGGGATTGCCGGACTGCCAGTTCATGCTGACAGATACGCTGGTGGTGTTCGATCACGTCATGCACCGGGTGCGCGTGCTGGCCAATGCCCACATCACCGCAGATCCCCAGCAGGCATACTGGGAGGCGATCGAGCGCATCGAGGAACTGGTGGACGTGCTGAGCGGGCCGCTGCCGCAGATCACACACCCCGGCCGCGGCGGGCGGCTGCCTGACAACCCGTCGGCGCTGCCCTCCACCATGACGCAGGCCCAGCACCGACAGGCAGTGCTGAAAGCCAAGGAGTACATAGCGGCCGGCGACATCATCCAGGTGGTACTCAGCCACCGGATGGAGACGCAAATCCGGGTGGACCCCTTCTACGTGTACCGCGCCCTGCGGGCCATCAACCCCTCGCCGTACATGTTCTACCTCAGCTTCGGGGACCTGAAGATAATCGGCGCCTCGCCGGAGATACTGGTGACCGAGGACAAGGGCCGGGTCGTTACCCGGCCGATAGCCGGCACGCGCCGGCGGGGCAGGACGCAGGAGGAGGATGCAGCCCTCGAGCAGGAGTTGCTGGCCGACGAAAAGGAGCGGGCCGAACACATCATGCTTGTGGACCTGCACCGCAACGACATCGGGCGGGTGTGCAAGCCCGGTTCGGTGCGGGTTGACGAGCTGATGGCGGTGGAACGCTACAGCCACGTGATGCACATCGTCAGCAATGTGGTCGGTGAACTGGCCGAGGACAAGGACCAGTTTGACCTGCTGCGGGCGACATTCCCGGCGGGGACCCTTTCGGGAGCGCCCAAGATCCGCGCGATGGAGATCATCGAGGAGTTGGAGCCGGTACGACGCGGCCCGTACGGCGGTGCCGTGGGCTACTTCGGCTTTTCGGGGGCAATGGATACCTGCATAACCCTCCGCACCGTGGTGGTCAAAGGCAACAAGTGCTACATCCAAGCCGGCGGGGGAATCGTCGCCGATTCGGATCCTGACGCCGAATACCAGGAGACGCTGATGAAGGCCGGCGCAATGCTGGACGCCATTCGCCTGGCCGAGGAAGGGTTGATATAGAAGGGCTTGCCGGCAAGGAGAGTTTCGCGGGGGGATTGGATGCTTGCTGGCTGACGTGATGCGCCTTGAACAAATCCGCGGCGCTTGAGGGCAGGTGGGTTACCGATGATAATCTTGATAGATAACTACGACAGCTTCACATACAACCTCGTCCAGTACCTGGCGGAGCTGGGAGCAGACGTGCAGGTGTATCGCAACGACAAGATAACGGTGGACGAGGTGCTGTCCAAGCAACCGGAGCGCATCGTCATCTCCCCGGGGCCGTGCACACCCAACGAGGCGGGCATTTCGTGCCAGCTCATCGAACAGGCAGCAGGGCAGGTGCCTATCCTGGGGGTATGCCTGGGCCACCAGGCCATTGGGCAGGTGTTCGGGGGGAAGGTAGTGAGGGCAAAGCGCCTGATGCATGGCAAGACCTCCCCTATCAGCCACGACGGTAAGACCATTTTCCAGGGGCTGCCCAACCCGTTCGAGGCGGTCAGGTATCATTCGCTGTTGGTGGAGCGGGAAAGCCTGCCCGACTGCTTGGAAATCAGCGCCGAGAGCGACCAGGGAGAAATTATGGGACTGCGGCACAAGCAGTACCCTGTCGAAGGAGTGCAGTTCCATCCCGAGTCGATCATGACCAAGCCGGGCAAGGAATTGCTGAGGAATTTCCTGCACTTGTAGGCAGTGTCGCAGGCACGTCGGGAATTGCTCATCAGCGTTCTGTCGAGAGCCAGGTGGAGGGGAGCGGAATGTTTGATTTCGAGGATCCATGGTGGGCAGTAGCGATAGCATTGCTGTTGTGCTTGTGGATCGGCGAGACGGTGATAGTCGTCAGGGCGGTTCAGCCATTGATCGGTGCTTCCGGTCAATATCTGGACTATGCCCAGGAGACAGGCGAGCCGCAACTGCCGCTGCCGCTGAGCGTGATGTGGCCGCTGGCAGCGGTGTTCTTTGGGTCTGTGCTCACATCGCTGTCGGTGTACAAGGCCTACAGCGAGTACGGGACGGGCAGTTCACGGTGGCTGTGGATGACGGCCGCCGGCGGGGTAACACTGCTGTGGGCCCTGGGGCTGGTGGCGCTGGTCTCAAGGGTCGGGGTGGAGATGGTCAGATAGGGCGACTGGAAGGCATCGAACACGACAGTATCAGCGGCGCGGGCAGGAAGCGAGCAATATCCGGCGTGCAACAGGGGAGATCACGATGATCGAAAATGCGCTTGTGAAGCTGGTGGAAGGCGAGGACCTCAGCGCCGAGGAGGCGGAGGAGGCGTTGAACCAGATAATGCAGGGGAAGGCGACCGAGGCGCAGATCGGGGCGTTCTTGGTGGCGCTGCGGATGAAGGAAGAAACTCCCGAGGAGATTATGGGGTTCGCACGGGCAATGCGGGCCAATTGTGTGCGCATCAATTGTCGGCGGGAGGGCCTGCTTGACACGTGCGGTACGGGGGGCGACAAGCTGGACACGTTCAACATTTCAACGGCGGCCGCTTTCGTTGCGGCGGCGGCGGGCGTGCCGGTGGCCAAGCACGGGAACCGCTCGGTGTCCAGCCAATGCGGCAGTGCGGACGTGCTGCAGGCACTGGGGGTCAACATCCAGGCCAGTCCGCAGGTCATAGCGCGGTGCATTGACGAAATCGGGATCGGGTTTCTGTTCGCTCCTTCGCTGCACCCGGCAATGAAGCACGCTATCGGTCCACGGCGGGAACTGAAGCTGCGGACGGTCTTCAACGTGCTGGGGCCGTTGACCAACCCGGCAGGAGCGACGCGGCAGGTGCTGGGCGTGTTTGACGAAGCGCTGACCGAACCGCTGGCGTGTGCGCTAAGGGGGCTGGGCGCCGAACACGCGCTGGTTGTTCACGGCCTCGGCGGGCTGGACGAAATAAGCACCATCGGCGAGACACGGGTCAGTGAACTGAAGGACGGTAAGGTAGCCACGCAGACATGGCGGCCGGAGGATTTCGGCATCAAGCGGGCGGAACTGGACGACATCGCCGGCGGAAGCGTACAGGAGTCGGCACAGGCACTGCTGGCGGTACTGGAGGGTGAGCAGGGGCCCAGGCGGGAGATAGTGGCACTGAATGCCGCGGCGGCCTTGTACGTGGGGGGAGTAACCGGGGATGTAGCCGAAGGCCTGCAGGTGGCTTACGAAACGATTGACAGCGGGGCGGCCAGGCGTAAGCTAGATGAACTGGTGGAACTGTCCAACGATGGTAACTGAGGATAGCTATGCCGACGATACTGGACGAGATAGTTGCCGACAAGCGACAGGAGGTAGCACAAGCCAAGCGACAGCGGCCGTTGGAAGCGCTCAAGGAGGAACTGGCGGCGTCAGAGGACGTACCGCGGAACCTCAAGGCCTCTTTGCGCGGTCCGCGCGTGCGGGTTATTGCCGAGATCAAGCGGGCCAGTCCCTCCGAGGGGCTGATTGCCTCGGCGTTGTTTGACCCGCGGATACTGGCCCAGGACTATGCCGGTAACGGTGCGGCGGCTATCAGCGTGTTGACGGACCTCAAGTACTTCGGTGGTGAGCTGCACCACATGCGGCGGGCCCGTTCGATGATGCCGCTGCCGGTGCTGCGAAAGGATTTCATAATTGACCCATACCAGATATACGAGACACGGCTGTACAAGGGCGACGGGGTGTTGCTGATTGCTGCGGTGCTGGACCACTACGAGCTGCGGGACTACCTGGAGCTGACGCGGGAGCTGGGGATGGAAGCGCTGGTGGAGGCACACGACATGTACGAGCTGGAGCGGGCCATGCAGGCAGGAGCGAGCATAATCGGCATCAACAACCGGGACCTGCAGACGATGACGGTATCGCTGGAGACGACACTGCGGTTGGCCCCCGCGGTGCCCAAGGAGTTCATCCTGGTATCAGAAAGCGGGATAAAGACTGTAGAGGACGTGGCGCGGGTGGCCGAAGCAGGGGTGGATGCAGTGCTGGTGGGGACAACGTTGATGAAAGCAGAGGAACCCGGCCGTCGCCTGCTGCCGCTGACGAAGGTGGAGGCGAACCCGGCGGCGCGGCCGGGCTAGGTAGGCGGAAGTGGGGAACGTTTGCGGCCGGCGACAGGGGCGAGACGCTGCCCGGGAGCCTCAATGCAGGAAAGGGACTAGACCATGGCGACAGAAATTGCAGGACGATTTGGGCCATACGGAGGACGATACGTACCGGAAATACTGATGGCGGCATTGCACGAACTGGAGGCGGCATACGAGCAGGCCAAGGCTGACCCACAGTTCAAGCAGGAACTGGATTACTACCTGCGTGAATATGCCGGGCGGCCCTCGCGGCTGTACCTGGCCGAGGCGCTCAGCGACGAGTGCGGCTGCAAGGTGTATCTTAAGCGCGAGGACCTCAACCACACCGGCGCGCACAAGATCAATAACTGCCTGGGCCAAGGACTGCTGGCCCGGCGCATGGGCAAGAGGCGGTTTATCGCCGAGACCGGCGCCGGCCAGCACGGAGTGGCGACGGCGACGGTGGCGGCACTGTTTGGATTGCAGGGGATCGTGTACATGGGGGAGGAGGATATCCGGCGGCAGCAACTCAACTGCTTCCGAATGCGGTTGCTCGGGTCAGAGGTGGTGCCGGTGACATCAGGCTCGCGGACGCTGAAGGACGCCATCAACGAGGCAATAAGGGACTGGATGACAAACGTGGAGGATACCTTCTATTGCTTCGGCAGTGTATGCGGCCCCCATCCATACCCGACGATCGTGCGCGACTTCCAGAAGGTCATCGGCATTGAAACGCGCCGGCAGTGCCTGGAAAAGGAGGGGCGGTTGCCCACGCGCATCGTGGCATGCGTAGGCGGCGGGTCGAATGCGATGGGCATCTTCTACCCGTTCATTGAAGATACGGAGGTGGAATTGATCGGGGTGGAGGCGGCCGGCTGCGGCATCGCCAGCGGCAAGCACGCGGCATCGCTGACAGCAGGAAGGTTCGGAGTGCTGCACGGGGCGGCCGAGTATGTATTGCAAGATGATGACGGGCAGGTGCGGGAGGCGCATTCCATTGCGGCGGGATTGGACTACCCGGGCGTAGGCCCCGAACATTGCTGGCTGAAGGACAGCGGGCGGGCACGATACGAGGCGGTTACCGACGAGGAGGCATTGGAGGCGTTCTGCGCGCTGGCGCGGTTAGAGGGCATCATCCCGGCGCTGGAGAGCGCCCACGCGGTGGCGCAGGTGTTGAAGATGAAAGAGGAACTGCAGCCTGATGACATCGTGGTCATCAACCTGTCGGGGCGGGGCGACAAGGATGTCAACGAAGTGGAAATGATCCTCGAATCCCGGAAGGTGACACAGTGAAACGCATTGCAAGCGCATTCGAAACAGCCGCAGCACAGGGGCGGGGCGTGCTGGTCATCTACGTGTGTGGCGGCGACCCAAGCCTCGACGTGACGGAAGAAATCGTGATTGCCGCGGCCGAGGGCGGGGCCGACATCGTGGAGGTGGGTATCCCGTACTCGGACCCGATAGCAGACGGCCCGGTCATCCAGGCGGCCAGCCAGCGTGCCCTGCGGGCCGGGACGACAGTGGGGGGAGTGCTGGAGACGGTGGCGCGCATCAGGAAGCGCAGCGAGGTGCCCGTGGTGATAATGACCTGCTACAACCCGGTTCTGCAGTTCGGGGAGGAGAGGTTCGCCTCGCAAGCGGCCCAGGCAGGCGTGGACGCAGTGCTTGTTTCAGACCTGCCGCCGGAGGAAAGCGACGGGTGGGTTGAGCACTGCAAGCGCCACGACCTGGGTACGGTTTTCCTGGTGGCGCCGACGACGCTTCCGGAACGCATCCCGCAGGCCACGAGGCGGACGACGGCGTTCGTGTACGCGGTATCGCGTCCCGGTACGACCGGCGAGCGCGACGAGTTGCCCCCGGATCTGGCGCACCTGGTGGACAGGATCCGACAGCATACCGACAAGCCGGTGGTAATCGGCTTCGGCATCAGCAACCCCGCGCAGGTGCGGGCGGTGTGCCGGGTGGCGGACGGCGTCGTGGTCGGCAGTGCCGTGGTGCGGCTTATTGACGAGCAGACCGATCCTGGAGCGATAGCGCCGGCGGTCAGACAGTTTGTCGAAGAATTGGCAGAGGGTGCCAAGCGCCGATGAAAGCGCAAGAGATACTAGGTAGGATAGACCACAGCGTGCTGCGGCCGGACGCAACGGAGCAGCAGATTATCGAGGCATGCAAGCTGGCGGCACAGCACCGAGTGGCGGCGGTAGCCGTCAATGCCTGCTGGGTGGAACTGGCCGCCCAGTACCTGCACGAAAGCGGCGTGGCAGTTGACGTGACCGTAGGGTTCCCCCTGGGCGCGACAACGCTGCGGGTGAAGGCGGGGGAGGCGTACAACGCGGTGCTGGAAGGCGCCCGCGAGGTGGACATGGTCATAAACATCGGGGCCCTGAAGTCCGGGGATATTGAGCTTGTGCGCGAGGATATCCAGGGGGTGGTGGACTCGGCGGCCGAGGC
>JALGVG010000039.1 GCA_029819875.1 Candidatus Zipacnadia bacterium
CCGGCACACCGCTGCAGGCGGAGGGCGGCAGCCTGCTACGGGCCACAGCCACCAGGCCGGCAGTCGGCACAGTGGTCAGGCAAGGATACCTGGAGGGGGCCAACGTGCAGGGAATGGCGCAACTGGTGGAGATGATGGCGAACTTGCGCAGTTACGAGGCGAACGCCGAGGCGCTGAGGATACAGTCGGAGGCGCTTGGTGAGCTGGTGAGGGCGGCGCGGAGCAGTTAGCCGGCGGTTCCCCCCTTGGCACTACTCAAAGAGCAGGCGAACAAGTCAAGGCGCAAGAGAGGTGTTGATTCAGCATGATGCGGGCGTTGTGGTCAGCAGCAACGGGAATGGTGGCCCAGGAACTACAAGTGGACACTATCGCCAATAACCTTGCCAATGTCAATACACCGGGTTTCAAGCGCCAGCGGGTGGATTTCGAAGACCTGATGTACGAGACACTGCGCACCCCCGGTTCACCGTCAGCCGATGGCGTGCAACTGCCCATCGGCATCCAGGTGGGCCTGGGTACGAGAGTGGCGGGGACTACCAGGTTGTTCAACCAGGGCACTTTCCAGCAGACCGACAACCCGTTCGACCTGGTGGTGGAGGGCGATGGGTTTTTCCAGGTTACCCTGCCGGACGGCACGACTGCTTACACGCGGGCGGGGAATTTCAAGCTCGACAGCCAAGGGAACGTCGTGACTGTGGACGGCTACCCGCTTGAGCCTCCCATCACCATACCGGCGGATGCCGAGGAGGTGGCCATCGGTGAGGACGGGACCGTGTCGGTCAAGCAAGTCGGCAGCACCAGCCCGGCGACGGTGGGGCAGATACAAATCGCCCGCTTCGTCAATCCCGCCGGGCTGAAGGCCATCGGTCACAGCCTGTTCGTGGAGACGGCGGCCTCCGGTACGCCGCTGGTAGGCACGCCGGGGCTGAACGGCCTGGGGCAGATTGCGCAGGGGGTGCTGGAGATGTCCAACGTTAAGGTGGTTCGCGAGATGGTGCAGATGATCACCGCCCAAAGGGCCTACGAGGCCAACTCGGAAGCCATCAAGATGGCGGACCGGATGCTTGAAACCGCCAACAACGTGCGCAGGTGAGAGGGCGGCAGGTAAGATGAGCAGGCAGCTTGCCGGGTTGCTAGTCATAGTTGTCACAGCGCTGGCCGGCAGGAGCACTTTGCTGGCCGGCACTGCGCAGGAGCCGGCCGCAGCGGCCGCGGAAACAGCGACTATTACACTACATGCAACAGCCTGCGTCGGCGCAGGCACGATAAGGCTGGGACAAGTGGCAGATATTGCAGCAGATAAGCAGCTTGCACTGAAACTGTCGGCGGTAACGCTGGGGCTGGCTCCTCCCATCGGTTCCGTGCGCGTCATCAGCCGGGGATATATCCGGCTGCGGTTGCGGCGCGCGAAGATAGACCCTTCCAAGCTCGCCTTCGAGGGATCAGAGCAGGTGTTGGTCAGCCAACCGGCTGCCGTTGACGGCGGTAGGGCAGAGGCGGCGACTGCAGGGGCGGCCCGGAACATGGCCGGCAAGCAACGCAATGTTATGCCACTGGTAAGGCGAGGAGACAAGGTGGTGGTCGTCGTGCAGTGCGGAGCAGTGGAGGTGCGCGCCCAGGGCTACTGCCAGGGACAGGGAGGGGCCGGAGATGCCGTCATGGTCAGGATAACAGGCACCAACCGGCTGCTGGAAGCACGTGTTGTCACTGCGCACGAGGTGGCGGCGGTGGTGGGGCAGTGAGCAAGGGAATGCTGCAAGAAAGAAGGGGGACATGACACGGATGGTGACAAGAGCATGGCTGGTGACGGCTGCAGTGGCATTGCTGGGCAGCTATGCCGCCGCCCAGCAGACCGATACCAGCTTCTTTGCGGGATTGTATACCACCCCCGTGGCCCACAAGGTGGGGGACATCCTCACCGTGATTGTGGCGGAAAGCACGCAGGCGACACATCAAGCTACACGCGAGCATGCGAAAAAGGCGCAGGCAAAAGCCGGCCCGGGGGAAGGGACGTTGAAGTTCATCCCCTTGCTTGGATACGGAGGTAGCTCTACTTCCAGCGCCAAGGCAAGCAGTGCGCGGCAGGAGACGTTATATACCCGGCTATCAGCTCGCGTGGTGGGGATAACTGCCGGCGGCAACCTGCGCATCGAGGGGCAGCGCGAAATAGTCGTCAACCAGGACCTGCAGCGGCTGACCATCAGCGGCGAGGTGCGACCTCAGGACATCAGGGCAGATAACACGGTTTACTCCCAGGACTTGATAAATGCTCACATCTCTTACCGGGGCAGTGACCCCGGACGGCCGGGCAAGCGGGTGGGGATAATCACGCGCCTGCTCAACTGGCTGTTTTGAGAGCCTGCAACCTGCAGCCTAACCACGGTGAAGTCGACAAGCCGTAAGCGAGGAGAAAACGCGGTGACTGGTATCGGCAAGCGATCAAGCGGAGTGATTTTGTGGGTGCTGCTGTGCGGGATGTTCGGCGTCTGGCAAGTTGCTGCACAGCAGCCGGCCTCCGCGCCGGTGGTTGTAACCCCTGCCTTCGAGGAGCATCCCCAGGTGCGCATCAAGGACATTGCCAGCCTGCAGGGAGCCGGCGGCTTGCGGCTGCTGGGGTACGGGCTGGTGGTGGGGTTGGAGGGGACTGGAGACTCCGACAAGACCATTTTTACCGAGCAAGCGCTCAAGAACCTGCTGGAACAGATGGGGATGCGCCTGCGAGACGAGCAGTTGAAGGTGGCGAACGTGGCTGCCGTGATGGTCACAGCCCAGCTATCGCCGTTCATCCCCGTGGGTGGCAAGTTCGACGTGACGGTCTCCTCGCTGGGCGATGCCGAAAGCCTGCAGGGAGGTGTGCTGCTGGCCACGCCCCTGCACGGCCCCGACGGCGAGGTCTATGCCATGGCCCAGGGGGCTGTTTCGGTGGGAGGATACGGGGCAGGCGGCAGGGGAGCGATGCAGACAAAGAATCACCTAGCGGTGGGGCGCGTACCCCAAGGGGGATGGGTGGTGAGGTCGGTACCGGCAAGTATTGTCCGCGACAGCCTGCTTTACTTGTCTTTGTTCCAGCCCGATTTCACCACGGCCACGCGGATTGCCGAGCGCATAAATGCTGAACTGGGCGAACCAAGAGCACATGCGCTTGACAGCGCCACGGTGCAGATACAGACCCGGGGCGAGGATGTAGTGAAGTTGATAGCGCGGCTGGAGAACCTGCAGGTAAGTTCCGAAACCTCGGCCCGGGTGGTCATAAACGAGCGCACGGGAACCGTGGTCATAGGTGAGCAAGTGCGCATTCTGCCCGTGGCCGTGGCGCATGGCGGGCTTACGGTGCGGATAAGACGCACTCCCCAGGTATACCAGCCTCCGCCGCTGAGCGGTGGCCGGACCGTGGTTGTGCCGCAGCCGCAGGTCAAGGTGACCGAGGAGGAGGGCGCGGTGATGCAAGTGCCACCTCAAGCCACCCTCCAGGACCTGGTGCGGGCGCTCAACGCTCTGGGCGTCAAGCCTCGTGATCTGATCGCCATCATCCAGGCACTCAAGGAGGCCGGCGCCCTGCAGGCTGAACTGGTGGTGATGTAAGTGAAAATTGCCATGCCGACAGGCCCGGTGATTAAACCCTCCTGCAGCGCCACCCGAGGAAGCAAGAAGATGGCGCAGGTACAGCCCCGCTTGCGAGGCGAGGAATGGAAGGCTTGCGTACAGTTCGAGGGCCTGATGATCGGGCAGATGCTGCAGATGATGCACAAGTTCGAGCGCAATCGCGGCGTAATCGCCGTGGGCGCCGGCGAGGAGCTGTTCTGGCGGCAGTATTGCGCGGCCGTCGGCCGACAGGTGGCGCAAGCCAGCCCCTTGGGTATTGCGCGAATGCTTTATCAGGCCCTTACCCGTGCTCGACCCGGGGCTGGAGAGATCTCTTGCAATCTTGAGCCGGGAGCAGGTTGTAGATGAACAGCCATGCAGACAAGACGCCGCCGGCTGAAGACGCTCTTTCCCAGGTGGCGCGGGGGTTGGCGGAGGCATACGAACGGCTCGGCGAGTTGCTCAAGCAGCAACGCAAGGCGGTGCTGGGGCGGCAAGCCGATGCGATATGGGAGAACACGGAGCGCTTGGGGCACGAGTTACGGTGCCTGAGGCAGTTGATAGTTCAGTACGAGGAGCTGGTCGCCGCCGGTGCCGAGTTGGCGCCTGCAATGCGCCGAAAACTGCGTGACTTGCAATCACGCACCCGCGGCCAGGCGCAGTTCAATGAGCAATTGCTGGGCGACCGCCTGGCATATCTCGAATTTCTGCTCCAAGCGCTGCATGAGGAGGAGGGCACCTGCTACGACGTGCGGGGGAAGAAACAGCCACATGACGATCCCGGCGCTCGGTTTGACGAGCAGGTGTGATTAATCATGGACAAGCTGGTCTACATGGCGCGCAACGCGATGATGACCAACCGGACGGCCATGGAAGTCATCGCCCACAATATCGCCAATGCCAATACGCCCGGCTATGTCAGGCAGCGGCCGGTGCTGGCCGCCGTGCCGGCGGGCAACGAGGGTGCCGGCGGCGTTATGCTAGCGGACGTGGAACTGCTGCAAGACGCGCTGTTGCGCAGCCAGGTGGAGCGTTATGCCGGCCAGGCCGCCCTCTACCAGGCACGGCACGATGCCCTCTCGCAGGTGGAGGCCCTGTTCACCGACTTACAGGATGGTAGCATCTCCCAGGCCCTGGGCGAGTTGTTCAGCGCCTTTCACAAGCTGGCTGCTGCTCCTTACAGCATAGCGGTGCGCAACGAGGTGCTCCAGCGGGCGCAGGTGCTGGTTACCGCCTTGGCCCAACGCACCGATGGGCTTTATGCGCTGCAGAACAATATCAATCGCCAAGTGGTTGACCGGGTGAGCGAGCTTAACAGCATAGCGCGCAAGCTGGCCGCACTCAATACCATGGTTACGCGCACTTCCTCCCCCACGGGGCGGGCTGATATCGTGGCGCAACAAGATGTGCTTGTGCAGAAGGCTGCCGAGCTTGTTGGTGCACAGGCTATACGCAATGACAGCGACCAGGTGGACCTGGTGGTCGGCGGCCGGCGCATAGTTGATGCCGGCCAGGCGTTTGCTTTGAGGACGGAACCGGATGGCGAACATCCGGGCCTGGTGCGCGTGGTATTCGCTGACGGCTCACCTGCCGTCGTGGGAGGGAGCATTGCCGGGTTGATGGAGGTGCGCGACCAGTACATACCTCAATACATCGGCAGGTTGGATGCCTTGGCCCAAGCGCTTGCCGATGAGCTGAACGCGGTCCACCGCGCGGGGTTTGACCTCAACGGCAACGCGGGGCTGGACTTTTTCACCTACGGCGAAGGCCCCTCGCGGACACTGCAGGTCAACGCGGCGCTGGAGGGACAGCCGCAGTTGCTTGCTGCAAGCAAGAGCGGCGCGCCCGGCGATGGCGACAATGCCTTGGATATCGCCATGCTTGGACAGGCCAAGGTGATGGAAAGCGGCCAGCTTACCATGGAGGAGTATTACGCCGATATTGTCGGCACAATCGGCAGCCATACATCTGCGGCTGCAGATCTCAACAAGGCGGCCTCCTCCATCGCCCAGAGCCTGGAGGCACAGTATCAGTCCCAGGCCGGAGTCAACCTTGACGAAGAGGGCGTGGAGCTTATCCGCTACCAGCAGGCACACCAGGCGGCAGCCCGCATTCTGTCGGTGGCCCTGGAGATGCTGGACACGATACTGAAGCTGTGAAGGAGAGATGAGGGCAATGAAAATAGCCGATCGCATCTATCTTGATGCGCTTCAGCGCGGGCTGATGAATGTCTCCCAGCAGATTTATCGCCGCAACATCCAATTGACCTCCAACAAGCAGCTGGTACGCCCCTCCGATGACCCGCCCACGGCCGCCCTGATATTGCGCTTTCATGCCGACGTGCGCTGTTTTGCTGATCGCCTCGAGGCGGTGCGGGCAGGAGTTGACCACGCACAAAGCGTTGACAGGGTGCTGGGCGCTGTCGCTGGCTGCTTGCAACGGGCACGTAACCTGGCCCTCCAATGCCGCGCCAGCGGCATGCCGGATGCAGGGCGGCAGGCCCTGGCCAACGAGATAGAGGGGATAATCGAGCACCTCGCCGACGAGGCCAACAGTACCCTGGCAGGACGGTACCTGTTAGGCGGCACTCGTGATGACAGGCCGCCGATACAACTGGATGAGGTCAGCGGCCGGTATGTGTACGTGGGCAATGACGAGCTGCCGAAAGTGCCCGTGGCCCCGCAGCGCATGGCCCCGGCCGGCATAGCCGGCTGCGTGGTGTTCAACTTCCCTGATGGCAGCGGCGGGCGGCCGGTACCCGACGTTGAGGCGGATGTATTTACCGTCTTACAACAGGCGGTGGCGGCCTTGCGCCAAGGTGATGACGAAGGGCTGGTCGAGGCGATAAACAGCCTTGAGGCGCTTCACGAAAACGTGGTGGAACAGCGCGGTATCCTGGGCGGATATGTACTGAGATTGCGCGCAGCCGGCCAAGCGGCCGAAGACGGCCAGCAGCACGTAAAGATGATCTTAGGCAATATTGAAGAGGTTGATGTGGCCCAGGCCGTGGTGGAGATGAAGCGCCTGGAGGTGACCTACCAGGCCGCGTTGTTTGCGATCGGCAAGATCACTTCGCTGACCACGGTGTTTGACGTCATGGCGCAGTGATCTGCTGCAATGCACGGGCCGAGTTGTCGGTCCGCTGGGGCAGAAGGAGACGAAGCGATGAAGATTCCGACCGCGCGTTTTGGCTCCCTCGAGGTCCGCGAACACCAAAAGATTCGCTTCCCCGGAGGCATCCCACCGTTTGCGGACGAGGAGTATGCGCTGGTGACTTGCCCCGGAGCAGAGCCATTTGCCTGGCTGCAATGTCTCACACAGCCACAGTTGGCCTTTGTCGTCGCGCCCCCCGAAACCCTCTACGGCCCCGGCGTGGTGCACTTGACACCCCAGGCCAAGGCGCAGGTGGAGTTGCGCGATGATGATAAAGCCCTCGTCCTGTGCCTGGTGGTTGTCGGGCAGCGGCCGGAAGACAGCACCGTAAACCTGTTGGCTCCCCTGGTAATAAATGTGCGCACCTGCATCGGCAAGCAGATTGTGCTGGGCGACGATATGCGCCTGTTGCGTGTGCCCTTGCTGCCCTCTGCGTGCCTGGTGCCCGACGCTTGAGGTGCATGGCCGGCAGCCGGTGATCCTAAGCCCCGCTGTCGGCTTCCACGGAGTGATGATGATGCTGGTTTTCACCCGGCAGGTGGAAGATGAGATAGTGATAGGGGAGGGCATCCGCGTAAAGGTGCTGGAGATCAGCCGCAACAGCGTAAAGATAGGAATTGTGGCCCCCCGGCATGTCGGTGTGCACAGGGCTGAAGTTTACGAGCAACTGGTGCGCTCCAACCTGGCGGCCGCCGAGGCCGCGCGCACGACGGACCTTTCTGCCCCGCCCCTGAACCCAACAGCCTTTGCACCATCCCCCACACAGTGCCAAAACTCTTCCTCCGCGGTCTCAAAACCTCGCGATCTGCTGCCGATACAGCATACAGAGGCACAGCAATAGCTCGCAGATTGTGCCCGGCAAAGGAGGTGGCAGGCGCGACAGTTGACAGCTATCTCGTCAGAAGGTGCCTGGCAAGCACCCCGGGCTGTACGGCCTAACCTACGGCGGCAAGGAAGCCGCTGCAAGTAAACTTCAAGGAGGAAGAAGACAATGTCGTTGACACGAATCAATGCCAATGTTGGCTCGCTGCTTGGCCAGCGGAACCTGCGCATCAATGCAGAGCGCCTCAGTAAATCCATTGAACGGTTGAGTTCCGGTTTCCGAATCAACAGCGGGGCGGATGACCCTTCCGGCTTGGTTATCAGCGAATTGTTGCGTGCCCAAGTCGGCGGCGTCCAGGTTGCCCAGCAGAACGCCGAGCAGGGCGTGAACTTGATAAAGACAGGTGAAGGTGCGCTGATGGAGGTGTCCAACCTCCTGCAGCAGATCCGCAACCTGGCGGTGAGTGCGGCTTCTGACAGTACCCATAATGACGACAGCCGCGCCGCCCTGCAGCGGCAGGTGGCATCGGCCCTGAACACCATCAACCAGATCGCCACTACCACCAAGTATGCCGGTCGTTCATTGCTTGACGGTAGTGCAGGCACCAAGGTTGTCAACCTGGACTCGACCCACATTGCCCAGGCCAATCTCACCTCCTCCGCCGGTGAGGGCCTGGCGACCGTTGATGTAACCCAGGCAGCCACCAAGGCAACTTATGACACGACCCATGTTTATGCTGACACCAGCGCGACAGTGGCCAACGCGGGCACCATCACCATCAACAATGTGGAGATAACTATCGGCGCCACGGATACCGTGCAGGATGTAATAGACAAGATTAACGACACAAGTGCCCAGACGGGAGTAGTCGCATCGTGGGACGCAGGCAATACGGTGGTGCAACTTGACCAACAAAACTACGGCTCTAACAATAGCATTGATTACACGGAGAGTGCCGACATCCTCAACGGCGGTGCTGCCCAGCAAGTTGCCGGGCAGGACGCCGTTGCCACGGTGACATGGGGCGATTCGACGACCAGCACGATGAACCAGGGCACGGGGTTAACGCTGAAAGACAGCAGCGGCAACTCCATCACCCTGACAACGGCCGGTAACGCAGTCGCAACGTACAATAACGTACTGAATGTCACGCAGGAACAGTTGTCGTTCCAGATCGGGGTCAATGCCAATGAAACCGCCAGCATTGCCGTCAACAGCATGAGGACAACCGACCTGGGCACAACAGCGCCGCTGTCCAGCATCGACATCTCCACCGTTGCAGGCGCCAACGCCGCCTTGACCATCATTGACGAGGCGATCAACCAGGTCAGCACCCTCCGCGGCCAGCTTGGTGCATTCCTGACCAACGAGCTGCAGGCCACCAGCAGGTCGCTGGCGGTGTCGCAGGAAAACCTGACCGCCTCCGAGAGCGCCATCCGCAATACCGACTTCGGCTCCGAGATGGCCGAATTCACCACGGCGCAGATACTGGTCCAGTCGGCCACGGCGTTCCTGGCGCAGGCTAACTCCTTGCCCCAGATGGTGTTGCAGCTCATCAAGGGGTAGAAAGCGGTGAATCCGGAGAGGAGGTGGGGGGCCTAGCGCCCCTCACCTCCGACCTCTTCACCGTTGAGGAGGCTGATTCGTCCGGCGAGGGGTTTTCTCCGGAGGGCCTGACGTAAGGGGACTAGAAAGGAGGGCGAGATGGACTACCTGCAATACATCAACCCAGTAGGCCGTGTCGAGGGCTTGATGTCGGGCATTGACACCGGCGCGATCGTTGAAGCCCTTGGCAATGTGCAGCGCGCGCCGATAACCCAGTTGGAAAGCCGCAAGCAAGACCAGCAGCAACTGCTGGCTACTTACCAGAGCGTGACTGCGGCGTTGCTGAACATCAAGAACTGCGCTGCCCAGTTGCAGGCCCCCGACACCTACAGCCAGCGGGCAGTGGACAATACGCATCCCGCCCTCCTCACCGCTTCGGCGGCAGCCGGCACTGCTGTCGGCAACTACGAGATAGTCATCAGCCAACTGGCCGCCGCCCACAAGATCTCCTCCGCGGCAATTGCCGACACCGATAGCGCACTGGGCTATGACGGAGACATTGTAATCAACGGGCAGACAATAAGGGTGCAGGATACTTTCACCCTCAATGACATCGCGTCCGCCATCAACGAGGCAAATGCCGGCGTCACTGCCTCGCTGCTGAACGTGTCGGACAGCGAACATTACCTGGTATTGACAGCCGACCGCAGCGGCGCCGCCAACGCCATTGACCTGGTGGAGGCCAATTCAGGCAATATTCTGCAGAACCTGGGGCTGGTTGCCGCAGCGCCGACGACCAAGCACGCCCTCACCCAAGGCATGGCATCAGACTACTTCGCTGATGACAGCACGCCGGTCGGCACCCTCTTGGGGCTAAGCGGGTCTCTTTCCGGTACCATTCAGGTGAATGGCACTGACGTAGACATTGACCTGAGCACGGACAGCCTCAACACTATCGCCGACCGTATCACCGCGCAAGTGACAGGCGTAACGGCTACGGTAACCTCGGACACCGTTGAGGGTGAGACTCGTTATCGCCTGGAGATAGTGGGCGACAGCGCCGCTCCCACGCTGACCGACGACGGCAACGTGCTGGAGGCGCTAGGCCTGCAGACCAAGCCTGTCGCCAACGAGTTGCAGGCCGCCCAGGATGCCATGTTTTCGCTGGACGGCTTCAACATGACGCGCCCTACCAACAGCGTGGACGACGTGGTGGAGGGGCTGAGCCTGGAGCTGCAGCAGGCTGATCCCTCCACCACTGTCACCGTGACCGTATCGGCCGATTACGGCGATGTCGTTACGGAGCTGCAGGGACTTGTCGGCAAGTTCAACGAACTTATGGATGTACTTAACAGCGGGCTTAGTTACGACGCCGACACGGGCCAAGGCGGAGAGCTGATCGGCGAGTCAACCATCATGCTGCTGCAGATGGACCTCGTGCAGCAGGTAATCAATCCCGTCGCCACGCTCGGCGCACTCGACGAATCCACTTCGCTGTCGGAGCTGGGCCTCAGTCTCGACGAGAACGGCAAACTGCAACTGGACACGGCGGCGTTGCAGTCTGCGCTCAGCGAGAACCCCGAGCGGGTACAGAGGCTGCTGGGCACCACCGCCTGGGCTGACAATTCCGAGGTAGAGTATGTTGCCTCCACCAGCGCCACGCGCGAGTCAGGACCCGCCGGGTATGAAGTCAATATCACCCAGGCGGCCACCCGCGCCACGGCCACCAGCGCTTCCCTGCCCGACGGCATCACCCACTCTGAAACACTTACATTCTACGGGACCTACCAGTTCATATTGCAGCCGGGAATGTCCCTGGCCCAGGCGGCCGAAGCCCTCAACGCCTTCTTCGAAAACAGCAGCTTGAGCCTGTCAGCCGCCGTCATCGGCGACCAACTGGTAATACGACACAACCTGTACGGCAGCAACTACGATATCGAGATTACTTCCTCGCTGGATGATGGTGCAGGAGGCAGCGACCTGGGCGGTGCCCTGGCCGGCGAGGCAGCCGTCTACACCGGCCGGGATGTAGCCGGCACCATCAACGGCGAACCTGCCACCGGCAACGGGCAATGGCTGACAGGCGACGAGGGGAACGAGAACACTGCAGGCTTGATGCTGCGTATCACGTCAACCACCACGGGCGACAAGGGCGCCGTGTACATCAGCAAGGGGATGGGAACCAGGCTCATGCATTATATTGAAGGGGCAACTGGCGACGTAAACGGCAGCTTGACCATCGCTCAGCAGGCGATTGCGGACCGGATTGACGACATCGACACCGAAATCCAGAAACTCAACGACCGGGTTGACGCCTACATACAGCAACTGCAGCGCGAGTTTGTCGCCATGGAACAGACCATCGCCCGCATGCAGAACCTCGGCACATGGCTGACCCAACAGATACAGATACTGACAAACATGAACAAGCAGAACCAGTAGATTATAGGGTGGAACATGGCATCGTCTTCCCAGATATACGCCAGGCAGGCATACGAGGAGATGGAAGTATTCTCCGCCGATCCCAAGCGCCTCGTCACCATGCTGTTTGACGCGGCATACCGCTTCATGCTCCAGGGCCGCGAGGCATTGGTGCAAAGCAACTACGAAGACCAGGCCAATTACATAATCCGCGCCCAGAACATCTACGTCGAATTGATCTGTACCTTGGACGAGGAGGCGGGCGGACAGTTGGCTGTCAACCTCAAGCGCCTGTACTTGTACGTCCATGAACTGCTGCGCCGCGCCTGCGTTGATGACGACCTGGACAAGCTGGACGAAGCTATCGCCATCACGGAAAAGCTGTGCGCTGCATGGAGGGAGGCGGAGGCCAAGTGCCGGACTTCGCAGACCTAGTAGATAATTTCGGGAAACTATCGCCCAGAACGTTGCAAGAAGCTTTGGGGATGATGGCGCGCATACAGGCCGAGCAGAAGCACGCCCTCATGCAGGGCGACTTGAAGCAGCTCAATAGGCTCTTGGATGCGCAGGCCATCGCCTGGTCGCATGTCAAGGCCGCGGCAATGTACCTCATCGAGCAGGGAGGCGTCCCCCAAGACCTGGACAGGCGCTTGCAAGAGGTGCTGCAGGCGCACGATGCCACCCTGCAAGCGGCGCGCCGGCTGGGTGAGCGAATGGGCGAGCAACTACTGGCTGCCCGTCATGCCGCCACCGCCGCCTGCAAGTACCACCCAGAAGCCGCATGAGCTGAATTCATCACAGAAAAAGACAGCCCACCAGGGCTGTCAATGCCTTTTGCCTGTGTTGAAACCGCCTGTTGCTTGTGTCAGGTGACTGAAGTTGCAGGCCTAGCTGTAGCTGCGTTAGTCGAACAAGGTGCCGTCATCGTATGCAACAACCGAGGCCTTCAGCCACTTGGCATGACCGTCAAAGAACGTCACGTTTATGCCTCCACTGTGGAACCCGCCCTCGCCGCCCAGCTTGGTCAGCCGGCAGTCATACGCACAGCATGCCCAATCGCCGATCGGCATGTAGGTGCAGATGTTCTCAATGCAGTACACCGTGCGGGAGGGATCACGCGGCGTGTTGATGCTCGCACCGCGCTTCTCGATGTTGATGGCATAGGACAGTTTCAGCGGGACTGGAATACCGGGGATGTTATCCAATGCCCACTGGTTCCAGCCATCCCAGGGAATATCCGTGGAGTGAGTGGGGCAGGCCCAGATTTGCCAGTTGTTTATGTAGCTGTTCAGGGCGGTCGCCCAGCATTCGTAATGCACGTAGTCGTATCGGGCACGGGGTCCACAGCCTAGGGGAGAGGTCTCGTCGTAGTCTTGGGCGTACATCAACAAGGCAAGGCCAATTTGCTTGCAGTTGGACAAGCAGGTTGTCTGTCGTGCCTTGTCCCGAGCCTTGGCGAAGACCGGGAACAGGATGGCCGCCAGGATCGCGATAATCGCGATAACCACCAGCAGCTCGATCAGTGTAAAGCCCTTGCGCATGCGCGTCACCCCCTTTCCGGGTCTTCTACACCATTGTATATAATATACCTCCTATGAATTACATGTCAAGATGTCTTGTTGGCTATAACTTCCAGTCCCTAGGCAGTGTATTTTACGTGTCCTGGAAAACGACGTGTTCTGCGGTGAGCGTGGCAGAGGGGGCTGTCAGTGCGGCACGCAGCAGTACACTGCGCAATTGCCGGATGTTGCCAGGCCATTCGTAATTCCGCAGCTTTTCAAGAGCCTCCGCCGTAAGCTGCAGCCGAGGCTTGTCCAGCTCCCGCCCAATCTCCTCCAGAAAATGCCGACTGAATGCCTCGATGTCCTCCGGCCGCTTGCGCAGTGGGGGCAGGTAGAGGTTGATCACGTTGATGCGCCAGTATAAATCCTCGCGGAAACGCCCTTCCCTGACCGCTTTTCCTAGGTTTTGGTTGGTAGCAGCGACAATGCGCACGTCCACCGTGCGCTGCTCGGTACACCCCAGCCGCCGGAAACTGCCGTCCTGCAGGAACCGAAGCAGCTTTACCTGCATCGGCAGGCTCATCTCCCCGATCTCGTCCAGAAACAGCGTCCCCTGGTCGGCAGCCTCGCACAGGCCGCGCTTGGTCGTGCTGGCGGAGGTGAACGCTCCCTTTTCGTGCCCGAACAGCTCGCTTTCCAGCAAATCCGGCGGAACCGCCCCGCAATTGATAGGCACGAACTGCTTGTCGGCCCGGTCACTTAGATAGTGAATGGCCTTGGCCAGGAATTCCTTGCCCGTCCCGCTTTCGCCGTATATCAGCACCGGCGCGCGGCTGCTTGCCACCCGCGCAGCGGTCAGGTATGTCTGCTGGGTCTGCGGATTGCGGCTGGGGACGTGCACGAACCCGTACTTGGCCGCCAGTTCCTTCCACAAGTACTCCCCGCCAGCCGTGTCGCCCTTCAGCAATACCGCGCAGATTCTCTCCGCCAGTTGCTCAGCCTTGAAGGGCTTCGGCAGGTAGTCGCTGACCGCGCTGCCCAGTGCCTCGATGGCGGTGGGCAGCGAAGGGTGTGCAGTGATAACAATGGCAGGGGCCTGCATGTCTTGTTCCCGCAGGGCCTGCAACAACTGCAAGCCGTCCGTATCCGGCAGGCGCAGATCGAGCAGCAACAGGTCGAACGCCTGCCGCTGCGCCGCCTGGAACGCTTCCGCGCCGCTTTGCACGGCGGTGCAGTCATAACCCCTGCGCTTGAGGAGCTTGACTATAAACTCACAGGTGGTTGGGTCATCATCTACCAGCAATATACTTGCTGCAGGACGTTTCGCGGGCAAAGAGGTTCCTCACCATTACAACAAGGGATATTATTATTGCGCGGTCACGGGCGCGCAGCGTTGCATCGCACACAAGACAGTGTCCCGCCGGTACGCAACGCGCCCGCAAAGCTACAGGGCACAGACAATCTCATCCCGTTCTTATATCGGCACAAGCATCAGGAACTTTAGTGTGTTTACCAGGTTGTTACATGCCTGTTACACCACGGCCGGCAGGTTCTTGAGAGTGGGAGAATACAAAAGCGGATTGGAGAACATCACCTCGGCTGACGCCGAGGTTGCGGCGAAGCCTTATGCTCCAAAGCGGGCCCACCAATTCACCTTTGCGGTCAGGTGCATCAGAACTGCCAACGTTATGATCGAGCCTATGGTAATGGTCAAACCGGTGTAGCCCTTGAAAAAGAAAGCATAGGAAAACAGCACGAGGAAAAGCAGTTGTGCGGGAGCAGCAATCAAGAGGGCGAATTGGGCTCCCACGGCGCGAATCAGGTAGCTTGTGACTAACAAAAGCGAAACAAGTGCGCTGACCAGGAACGCCAGCTTAAAGTCAACATGATCAGCCGTGTATGCTATCAATATATGAAACGCAAAGAAGCCGGCACATATGAAAAAATAGTGCATCGGGTGCAGATTCTGCCCTCGCATGATTCCAATAATGACGACGACACCCATGAAGAAGAGCAGACCCACGGGCCCAAAGTAACTGATGCGCGCCGCAACCGGCCCCGCGTTCAATTCCTCGGGTACCTCCACGCCGACCTGAAAGCCCGACAATAGATTAGTGAATTTCCAAGTCAACTCCCACCCCTTTGGCAGTTGCCTCTTCGTGGTTGGCGAAATGGATCGCGGTGGAAAATCGAAGTTATTGAAATCCGTCTTGGCCACCAGGGTGAAATTCTTGACCTGGGAGACGCCCTCCCCGAATGAGTATGTCCAGCTATTGAGACCCCGCGACTTGTAGTGGACGTGTATCTTTGCCTTCTCGCCCGCAGGCAGTGGAATCGACTTTTTGATCGTCCCGTGGTTGGCTTGGACCAGTGAAGCCTCTTTGTCATTCACGGTGAAAGAAAAATCGTCGTACAAGGCTTGCTGTGAGGGAAAATGGAAGATAACAATGAGATAGGGCTGCCGGCTGTAAGTATGTGTGACTGTGTATGTCCCGTCAAACTCAACAGCATAGGTACGATACCACAGTAGTCCCTTGCGCCGAGGATCATAGTTAAGATTAACAGCGATATTGCTGGAATCCGGTACTAGCTGGTGAGATATCGTTTTGGTCTTTTTGCGGCCCTTCTCATCGCGGTAAGGAACTGTCTCCTGAACGATCAGCTCGGGGGCACGCTGGTGTAACACACTACCCCACAGGCCGGCCACTTGCGCATTTAGTCTGCTGAAGCTGTTTTGCGTGCGCATGTTAAGGCTGCCACCAAGTACAAGCCAGGCGATTGTCACCCCTATATAGATCGCAATAATCGCACCGAGGTTGGCCGGTCGCATACTCATTGCCCCC
>JALGVG010000208.1 GCA_029819875.1 Candidatus Zipacnadia bacterium
GACCAGCAGGACAGCCTTCTCCTGCACGGGGAAGGCTTTTTCTTAAGATAGGCGAGATGAGATGAAAACCAGCAATCCGCCGGCGGCGTTGACATTGCGGGGAGCGAGAATTGTCGATCCCGCCTCGAGCCGGGACCAGCAGGCAGACATTTGCCTGGAGGGAGGCTGCATCAAGTGGATAGGGGAGGGGCCGCCGGCCGGCGAGGTGGTGGATGTCGGCGGCCTGGTGGTGGCACCCGGTCTGATCGACATGCATGTCCACCTGCGCGAGCCGGGCTTCGAACACAAAGAGACCATCGCCTCGGGAACCCGGGCGGCGGTGGCCGGAGGCTTTACCACGGTCTGCTGCATGCCCAACACTGCGCCGCCGGTTGATCGCCCCGAGCGCGTCGGGGACTTGCTGGCCCGCATTGAACGTGATGCCCTCTGCCGCGTGCTGCCGATCGGTGCCGCCACCGTGGAGCACGGGGAAGAGGAGTTGACGGATTTTGAGGCACTGCTGGCGGCCGGCTGCATTGCAATCACCGACGATGCCTTTCCCATCCAGGATTTCGAACTGAAACGTGCAGCGACCCGCCGGGCCGCGGAGGTGGGAGGGCTGCTGATAGTCCACTGCGAGGACAAGAACTACTCGGGCGCCGGCATCGTCAACGAAGGCGCCGTGAGCCGCCGGCTGGGTGTGCTCGGCCAGGACGCCCTGTCAGAGTGCCGTGCCCTCGAGGACTGGAACCGGGCGGCGGTGCAGTCAGGAGCCTGCAGCAGCCTGCGATTGCATGTGGCGCATGTAAGTACGCACCAGGCGCTGGAAAGCATACACCTGCTGCGCGAGGCTCCTGAACACATCCGGCGCCTGACACTGGAGACGGCGCCGCATTACTTTACGCTTACAGAGGAGGCGGTGCTGGAGTTCGGGGCGGATGCCAAGACCAACCCGCCGCTGCGCACTGCAAGGGACGTGGCGGCCGTCAAGCAGGCGCTCTGCGAGGGAACCATCCAGGTAATCGCCACCGATCATGCGCCGCACGCCCCCGAAGAGAAGGCGCGGGGGCTGCAGGAGGCGCCCTTTGGACTCAACGGGTTGGAAACATGTGTGGGCGTGGTGCTTACCGAGCTTGTGGCAAGCGGCGCCATGAGCCTGCCGGCGGCGATTGCCACCATGACATGCAATCCGGCCCGCATTCTGGGCATCGAGGGCGGAAGCCTCGCCGTCGGTCAGCGGGCGGACATTACGATAATAGACCCGCAAGCCGAGTGGGTGGTTGATCCGCGCAACTTCCATTCCAAGAGCAGAAACAGTCCCTTTGCCGGGCGGCGGCTGAAAGGACGGGTGTGGGGGACGATTGTGGGCGGCAGGTTCGTAATGCGCGAAGGGCAGTTGCTCTGAGAGATTGCCCAGCCGCCCGGGGAAGGGGCACAGTTATTCAAAACCGCCGAGGTGAAGCGATGCCACGGGCAAGAAAGCCAGCGATGTTGGCCCTTGAAGACGGCCTGGTATTCGAAGGCTTCTCCTTCGGTGCCGAGGGCGAAAAGAGCGGAGAGGTATGCTTCAATACGGGCATGGTCGGCTACCAGGAAGTGCTGACTGATCCCTCGTATCGCGGTCAAATCGTGACGATGACTTACACCGAGATCGGCAATTACGGCATCAACGCCGAGGACATGGAATCGTGGCGGCCGTGGGTGGAAGGTTTCGTCGTCCGCGAAAACATCCCGCAGCCGAGCAATTGGCGGGCCCGCGAGAGCCTCCAAGATTACCTGCGTCGGCACGATATCGTCGCCATCGAGGGCATAGACACGCGGATGCTGACCAAGCATTTGCGTACGCACGGCGCGCAGATAGGCGTCATCTCCACTATTGACCTTGACGCCGACAGCCTGGTAGCCAAGGCGAAGGCGGCCCCCCGCCTCGTCGGTCGCGACCTGGTCGCTGACGTGACCACCCAGCAACCGCGCGAGTGGGTGGAGGACGGCTATGTGGAACGGCAACTGCCCCGTCCCGGCCAGCTTACGTTGGACATCGAGCGCCCGCCGCGCCGCTGGATACCGGATAAAGTGGGTGACGAAAACAGTATCCGCGGCCACTGGGAAAGCTATCGCGTGGTGGTAGTCGACTGCGGGGTAAAGCAAAATATCCTGCGCCACCTCTACCGGCGGGGCTGTGACGTTTTCGTGGTGCCGGCCTCAACGTCGGCCGAGGAGATACTGGCGTGGAATCCCGACGGGGTGTTGCTCTCAAACGGCCCCGGCGACCCGGAGGCGGTGACCTACGTAATCCGCACCGCCCGCGAGCTTATCGGCAAGATACCGATCTTCGGCATCTGCCTCGGTCAGCAGATCCTGGGCCTGGCGATGGGAGGCAAGACGTACAAGCTGAAGTTCGGCCACCGGGGCACCAATCATCCCGTCAAGCGACTGGCCGACGGGGCGGTGGAGATAACCACCCAGAACCACGGGTTCTGCGTGGACCCCGACTCCATTCCCGGAGACCAGATTGAGATTACTCACATCAATCTCAATGACCAGAGCCTGGAGGGGATGAGGCATAAGAACTACCCGGTATTTTCCGTCCAGTACCATCCCGAGGCCAGTCCGGGGCCGCACGATGCCAATTACCTGTTCGACACCTTCATAGAAAACATGACGCAAGAGCAAAGCTAGGCGGTGTGGTGGGAGGTAGCCTTTGTGCAGGACGAGCTATGGGAAAAGCTGCTGGAAGCGAATGCACGGTACCAGTTACTGCAGCCCGGCGAGCGGGTGCTGGTAGCGGTTTCAGGGGGGCAGGACTCGGTGGCCTTGCTGCATGCGCTGGTAGCCCTCAGGCAGCGGATTGGGGTGGAACTGGCGGTGGCGCACCTCAATCACGGGATTCGCGGTGCGGAGGCGGATGGCGACGAGCATTTCGTGCGGCGACTGGCAGAGCAATGGGGCCTGGAGTTTTACGGCGAGCGCGCGGATGTCCCCGCCCTGGCGGCCGGCGGGAAGATGTCGCTGGAGGCAGCCGCCCGCCAGGCGCGCTATGCGTTCTTGGAAAAGACAGCCGCTGAGGGCTTCGACAAGGTCGCCTTGGGGCATACAGCCACCGACCGGGCGGAAAGCGTGCTGATGAACATCCTGCGCGGCAGCGGCCTGGAGGGCCTGCGGGGGATGCCGGCACGCCGCGGCATCTTCGTCCGGCCGCTGATCGCCGTGACCCGCCAGCAGACAGGGGAGTACTGCGCCCGTCACGGATTGGCTTATCGGCAGGACGCCACCAACCTGGATACCGCGCACCTGCGCAACAAGGTGCGGCTGCAATTGCTGCCGTACCTGGAAGCCGAGTACGGCCCCGCAGTGACGCGGGCGCTGGTGCGGTTGGCTGAAGCTGCCGAGGAAGAAGTCAGTTGGACGTCCTCGCTGGTGGAAGAAGTGCTCTCGGCGGCAGGCAGCAAGCCGCGGCGCCTGGCGCTTGCACCCTTGCAGG
>JALGVG010000209.1 GCA_029819875.1 Candidatus Zipacnadia bacterium
GCCCCATTCGTCCATGATTTCCCCCTCAACAAGCGGGCGCGGATAATCCGTAAGATCGGGGTTGACAAATGAATAGGAGATGTCAAACAAGTCCATCGGGTGGGCGGCAATCAACTCCCGCAGTTCCCGCCGCTCCGCCTCCGTCCCCTCCGCCTCCTCTATCCACTGGTCCACGATGGCAAACCCGATGGGTATGCGCTCAGGCGTCCCGAAGTTGACCGCTGCCTCCACGACTTCTCTGGCTGTCATGCTATGCTCGTCCTGTCAATCCTGGTAGTGCTATCGTAAGTTTCCGCCCCCCGGCCGTTTCCCCTCCCGCCGGCGACTTGGCCCCCCGCCCTCGCATCGTTTCGCGCCGAACATCCCCCATCCGCAGCAGCACACAACCCGCACCCTCGTCCCGGCGGGTGCGGGTTGTTGAAACCGGCCCTTTGCTGCAAACCCGACCATGTCTGCCGGATTACCGGCCCCCGGCCCCCTACTGTGCCGACAACGCGAAGTGCACCGTGCTGGTCTGGTCGGCCGTAACCGTCACTGTCTTCGTCACCGCCGCATAACCGGGCGCCGACGCCGTGACGCTGTGCTCGCCGGCCGGAATATCCGTCACCTTGTAGCGTCCTCCGCGGTTGGTAGTGCCCGACTGGCCGCTGTCCACGCTCACCGTGGCTCCGCCGATGGCCCTGCCGGTGGCTGCATCCGTCACCTTCCCCGCGATCGCACCCGTTTCACCCGGCGCAGGTGGCGGAGGCGGTGGCGAAGAGCCGCTCACCGCCGCCAGCGCGTCCACCAGCCCGTGACCAAACCACTTGTCAACCCCCGCCGGCCCCAGGTCCACGGCCGTGCTGTCCAACCTCTGCCGTACCGCGCTTGCTGTGCTTACTCCCGAAGCGATAACCAGTGCCGCGACTCCGCTCACGTGCGGGCAGGCCATCGAAGTGCCGCTCTCTGCTACCGTGCCGCCGCCCAGCTTGTCCGAGACGATATTCACGCCCGGCGCCGCCAGCTCCACCGCGCTGCCCGTCGCCGACCACGGCGCCCGCTCATCGTTTTCGTCCGTCGCGGCCACCGCAATGACCGAATCGTACTTTGCCGGGTACTCCACCGAGTTGCCCGTCCCCCGGGCGTTGCCGTTGTTACCCGCCGCCGCCACCAGCACCACCCCGGCACCGTACGCCGCATCACACGCGCTGGCGAGGGCCCGCGAGCGCGCCGTCCCTCCCAGGCTCATGGACGCCACCTGCATGCCGTTGTCCGCGGCCCACTGCAGCGCCGCGATTATGTCGCTGTAGTACCCGCTGCCCGTGCCGTCAAGCACCTTCAACGCGTACAGCGACGCGCCCGGCGCCACCCCCGCCACGCCCGCTCCATCGCGGGCCGCGGCCGCAATTCCCGCGCAGTGCGTACCGTGCCCGTTGTCGTCCATCGGGTCCTCATCGTCGTTGACAAAGTCATAGCCACCCTTGTAGTTGGGCGCCAGGTCGGGATGGTGATAATCAATGCCCGTGTCGATAACCGCTATCTTCACACCCGCCCCGCTGTTGCCCAGCTCCCACACCTGGTCGGCCCTAACCCGCGATATGCCCCACGGGATGCTGTCCTCGGTGGCCTGCGCCGTGCTGTCAGGCTCGATGTACTCGATGCGCGGATTCTTGCTCAGCGCCTCGATGGCCTGCGGCGGCAGGCTCACCGCCAGTACCGGGATCAGGTGGTAAGCATACTTGACCTTGCCGCTGTGGGCGCGGATCAACGCCTGCTCCGCCGGCCCCGGGCTGCTCTTGAAGCCGATGAGAACCGGTTGCAACTCCGCACCGTTGCCGGCGCTTCCCCCTGCCGCCCCGCCTGCCGTCGCGGTCGTAGTGCCGGCTATCGAGTTCCCCGTCGGCACGGTCGCTGTCGTAGCCCCGCCGCCGCATCCGCCCACTCCCCATGCCAACAGCGCAACTGCCACAAGCAATACACCCAGCAACCATCCACTGCGTTGCATCATCACTCGCCTCCCGACTGCTTGGCCGCTATACCCTCCCCAACCGCCATCCTATTACATAACCACCTGCCAGTCAATCGCCCGCAGCCTCAGTACCCCAGCCCCACCTTCCCCAGCGAGGCGGTGCGTACCGTCCCGTCGCGCACCGTGAACAGTTCCCGGTGCCGCTGCTGCACCTCCAACGCCTCGTTCGGCAAGTACTGGCGCGCATTGTACTCAAACCCCATCAGCGTATCGATCCGTGCGGCAAATCCCGCCTCGTGTACCATCGACAGCCCCGGATTTGTCAGGTCCTGGAACGTTACTATCTTGCCCATCTGCTTGGCCTTCGCCACGTACAGCAGGCTGGAGCTGTGCCCCTTGCACGTCTTAAGACCCACTCCCGACCATCCCAGTTCCATCGCCTGGTCGAACTTCTCAAGGTCCGTTATCGCCTCGTCAACCACCACCGGCTTCAGTGCCGTGACCGGGTGCATGTCAAAGCAGTGCGCCTCCAGCTCTCGTTCCGTCGGCTGCTCGAGGTACAGCAGCGCCTTGTAGGCCCTCGGCGCGCGCTCCCGCAGTTTCACCAGGTACTCCACCACCGTCTCCGGCGACTCGTTCATCTCGTTGGAGTCACCCGACAGGTAAAAGCGCCTGTCCATGCCCAGCCGCTCGTACGTCTCCTCGATGACAGCCGCAACCTGCGCCGTGCGCTCCACGTCCCACTCAATATCGGTACCCCGCAGCTTTACCTTGAAGCAGAAGATGCCGTCCCGTTCAATCCATTGGTCAAGGCTGACCGGCAATCCGTCCTGCGGATCATCGTCGCTAATCTCCCCGCGCGTCAGCTTGTCCCCCCCGCCCACGACATGCCACACCGACAGCACCGGCTTGAAACTGGAATGAATGTAGTCGCTCAAGTACTTGCCCGCAAGCTGCGGCCCGCAGTACTTGCTCAGGTCCCAGCCGGTGAACTGCGGCCCGTAGCCGTCATAGCTGCTAATGCCGTTGACCTTGCCGAACGCGTCGTGCACCGCCGCATCGGCCGGTGACGCGCACACCAGCCCCGCCAGCATCGGCATCGGCTCCGCCAGCTTCAATTCCTCCCCTACGCGCTCAAGCAGCCCGCCCAGTTGCGGCTTGGCGTTCATGTACAGGTCAACCGGGTGGCCGAACTGCGCCTGCTCCACCAGCAGCTTGCAGAACTCCTCGGCCACCCGCCGCATCGCCCGGTCCCGCTCCTCGTGCGAAAGCTGCAAGCTGGGAAACGCCCACAGGTCGCTGAGCAGAATGTTGCCCAGGCCTGTCGCCACCTCCCCCCGCCGGCTCTCGACCGTGATCTTGACAGTACACGAGGTGATCGCCTCCACCGCCCCCAGCCCGAACTTCAGCGGTGTCCGCAGGCGCGCATCGCTGAAATCTACTTGTGCATCAACGACCTTCACATCACTTGCCAATTTTTCCAT
>JALGVG010000210.1 GCA_029819875.1 Candidatus Zipacnadia bacterium
GCAATGGGAGCAACACAAGCACATGCCGGGCAGGCGTTGTCGGCCTTCGCGGCCCAGGAGCTTGCCGATGAGCAACGACCCAGCCGGCAAGATATCAAGCAGTACCTGCAGCTAGTACAGGTGGCCTTAGGGCGGTTAGGTCGCTACTTGCCGCCGGATATCGACCAGGAGACCTTGCAGGGGAAGGCGATACTGGCGTTGCTGGATGCCGCGCAGCAGGTGCCGATGGATTCTGCCGGATTTGCAGCCTATGCGCGCATCCGCATCTGGCGTTCACTGGTGGAATGCCTTGGCGAATCGCGCTGCTTCATGGTTGAGACGCAGGCTGCGCTACGGCGCCTGGCCCAAGCGGCCGAGAAGGCACTACGCAGCGGGTTGGCAGGTACAGAGGAGGAACTGGCCCACCTGCTGGTTGAGCCTATCGGGCGGCTGAGGCAGGCGTTGGAACAAGCCGCAGCGCTGATGGTAACGGCGCCGGAGATGGTGTTGGCAGTGAGCCGCAGCGAGGGGGACGTGGAGCGGCGCCTGGCGCAGGCCATCTGCAAGCTGCCACAGCGTGAGCAGTTAATCGTGGCAATGTATTACTTCGAGGAGCTTACATTTGCCGAGATCGGCCGGGTGCTGGAAATGAGCGAGCAGCAGGTGCAGTGGGCGTTTGGGCGGGCCGCCGTGTTGTTGAAGATATTCCTGTCACCGGGCGAGAGGCTGTAGGCGGCCTCGGTGCGGCAGGCGAATGCGGAGGTGTACGTCACCGCAGGGGTAGTGCTTATGCCACAGCGCATATTGGAACGAATCGGCCAGCAGACGGACCTGATGATGGCGGTGGGCATCATAGGGTTAATCGGCATGATGCTCATACCGCTGCCGTCGGTGCTTCTTGACATCTTGTTGACCATGAACCTGACGTTGGCGCTGGGGATCTTGCTGGTGAGCATGTACATAACCGAGCCGCTGGAGTTTTCGGTGTTTCCGTCGGTGCTGCTGGTGGCGACGCTGTATCGGCTGGCGCTCAATATTTCGTCCACGCGCTTGATTTTGCTGCATGCTCATGCCGGCAAGGTGATAGAGGCGTTCGGGAAGTTCGTGGTGGGAGGGGACCTGATCGTGGGGCTGATAATTTTTCTGATATTGATAGTGATCCAGTTTGTCGTCATCACGAACGGTTCGCAGCGGGTGGCGGAGGTGGCGGCGCGGTTCACGCTGGACGAAATGCCTGGCAAGCAGATGGCGATTGATGCCGACCTCAATGCGGGCTTGATAACCGAGCAGCAGGCCAAGCAGCGGCGGCGGCGCATCGAACAGGAGGCCGACTTTTACGGGGCGATGGATGGTGCCACCAAGTTTGTGCGGGGGGATGCGATTGCGGGACTGATTATCGTGGCGGTCAACCTCATCGGGGGACTGATTATCGGGATGCTGCGAATGGGGCTGCCGGTGGGGGAGGCGGTGCAGCGTTACTGCCTGCTGACGGTAGGCGACGGGCTGGTGAGCCAGTTGCCGGCGCTGTTGATATCGACGGCCACGGGGCTGGTGGTGACACGGGCGGCGTCGGAGACCAACCTGGGGCGGGACGTGGCCTCCCAGATGCTTACCCAGCCGCGGGCGGTGCTGATTGCGGCAGGGGTGGTATTAGCGATGGGGTTGGTGCCCGGGCTGCCCAAGTTCAGCTTCTTTCTCATAGGAGGGTTGGCGGGCCTGGTGGGGTATTACTTGCTGCGCAAGCCGGCGGCGGCTCATCGGGGCGAGGAAGAGGAGGAGGGCCAGCCTGGGCCCGAGGCGGCGGAGAGCTTCGAGGAGTTGATACACACCGATCGGCTGGGAATAGAGCTAGGGTATGGGCTGCTGGGCTTGGCTGACGCCGCGGCGGGAGGCAAGCTGCCCGGTGTTATCAAGGGGGTGCGCCGCCAGGCGGCGGAGCGTTGGGGCCTGTTGCTGCCACCGGTACGGATTCGGGACAACCTGAAGCTTCCGCCCAACCAATACATTATTCGCCTCAAGGGCGTGCAGATCGGGCAAGGGGAGGTTCAGCCGCGGCGAATGATGGCCATGAAGACGCGCGCGGACGCACCGCCGCTGGAGGGTTTGGCAGCCACCGATCCGGTCTTCGGGTTGGAGGCGTGGTGGATAGAGCCGCGGATGCGGGCGATAGCCGAGGCCCGTGGTTACACGGTGGTGGAGCCGTCCACGGTGATAGCAACGCATCTTTCGGAGATAATCAATGCGCATACTGCAGAACTGCTCAGTCGCCAGGATGTGCATGATTTGATCGAGCGGCTGCGCGACACTGAACCGGCCGTGGTCAATGACCTGATACCGGACCTGGCTTCCGTCGGCGAGGTCCAGCAGGTGCTGCGCGCGTTACTGGCAGAGCGCATTCCAATCAAGGATCTGTCGTCGATCCTGGAGGCCCTGGCAGACGGGATGCGGATGACCCAGCAGCTTGACCAGGCGATTGAACTGGTCCGCATGCACCTGGGGAGGACTATCTGCGGGCAATATACAGACGAGGAGAATACGCTGCACGTGCTGACGCTGAGCCCACAGGTGGAGGAGCAGATTCAGAGTTCAGTAACCGAGGCAGCCGGCGGCACGATCTGCGCCCCGCCGCCGGAGTTCGTGCAGGAATTGGTGCGGCAACTGCACGAGGGTATGCAGCAACTGGCGGCCATGGGGCACGAGCCGGTGGTGCTGACCGCACCACAAGTCCGGCGCTACGTGCGCGCGTTGGTTGGGCAGGAATTGCCCACCTTGGCGGTATTGTCACATGCCGAAATCGTCGCCGACGTGCGCGTGAAAAACATTGCCACAATTACGGTGCCGGCGCTGCAAGCAGTGGCAGCGTGAGATGATTAAAAACGCGCGATGCGGGGTATAAATAAGATATCAATCAGGGTGAAGATCCTTTGCGCATGCATGTGCTCCCTTGCGAACCAGGGGAGCACTTGCATTTTGCTGCCCGGGTTGACATGTGCCGCATAAATGGTCATAATAGTCACAAAGGAGATGACCAATATGACCAATATGCTGGGAGTGGCCGAGGCAAAGGCGAAGCTGTCGGAGATACTGGATCGGGTGCGGGAAAAGGGAGAGAGGTACATCATCCAGCGGCGCGGCAAGCCCGTGGCGGCGGTAGTCCCCCTGGAGGACCTGCCCATCGAGCAACGGGTCGTGGCCAACGACTGGGTGACGGAACTGCTGAACCTGGGGCCGGAGGGGGCCGAGCTGGCCGAGGCGTGGGATGAGATAGTAAGGGAGCGAAGCCTGGAGCTGCCGCCGACAGTGAACCTGGGGGACGAGTGAGATGCTATTGATAGATACAGATGCCATAAGCCACCTGGCCCGGGGAGTGCCGCGCGGCGCGTTGGTGGAGAAGTTGAGCGCGGTGCCGCCTCAGAGGCGCTACATATC
>JALGVG010000211.1 GCA_029819875.1 Candidatus Zipacnadia bacterium
CCAGGGTTTGATTGTTGTTGGCACCACGCGCCAGGATGCTTGTAACCCCGCCGGCCGAACCACTTTGAAAAACATGCAGCCCCGGCTCTCCCTTCATGACATCCAGCACCCCGCTGGCCTCGGAAGCTTCGATCTCCTCCCGCCCTATCACCGCCGTACTGGCCGCAACGTCGGTGGATTTTTCATCGCTGCGCGTGGCGCTGAACACCACCTCGACAGTGATTTCAGGCTCTTGCTCATTATCGTCCGCCGCCACCGGCACCACCAGCACCATGAGCATGGCGCCCACAATTGCTTGCTTCAGGGACATCATGTGTAACAGCCCTCCCTTGCCTTGATAACTTGTGCTGCGTACTAACAAGCAAAGAGCCACCTGCGCGGTGGCTCCCTGGCATTTGTAGCCATGCACCTTCCGCCCGCGCGGATACGTGCTGACAACCATTGAGCCGCTGCGGTCTCCTGGCTCCCGGGTCCTCCTACTTGCCACGCCTTCCCAGGGCTTTCACCCCAGTGGCCTACTGTGGCGTTCGTCGCCGGTCACAGTTGCGGGGCAGCAACAGATTTTCACTGTTTTCCCGCTGCCTTCGGCCCATTTGTCGATCAATTCAATTTGAAGATCACCGTCGCGGTCACTGCAATCCTCTTATCAACTCCCTTCGGGAAAGGCAGAAATGGGGCTGCGCGATGCACCGCCCGTACCGCCTCCAGGTCCAACGAGCGGTGCCCGCAAGACGAGATAACCTTCACCGCAGCCGGCCGTCCCGCAGGCGTCACCCAGAAGCGCACCTTGACGATGCCTTCTTCGCCCTGGTTGCGTGCCGCCGGTGGATAATGCCGGGCCCGGCTGATGCGCCGCTGTACCATCGCCCCAAACTCCGACAGGTCAACCTGCACCGCCTGCGTAGAGGCCGGCGGCTTGCGGGCTGCCGGCTGCGAGGTCGGCGGAGAGGGCGGGCTGTCATCATCAGCGGCAGGGGCTTCCTCGGCTTGCTGCGGCAGTGCACCACTGTCCCCGCCTATCCCGCCTGCCCCGCTTTCTTGCCCACCCGGTGTTCCGTCGCCCCCGTCGGGTACGCCACCGGCCTGAACACCCTTGGTTTTGCTTCCAGCGCCGTCGGTGCCCGAGCCTCCTACGCCCAATCCCGCTCCCGAGCCGCCGATGCCGATGCCCCGCCCCCCTGTCACGGGAGGGCTGGCGACACTGAACCCGCCCGCTGCAGTCTCGCGCAACGCTATCACCTGGGCCTCACCCCCTGCTGCCGGGCCGGCAGGCTTAGGCTGCGCCGCCGGGGTCACTATCGGTTGCACATCCTGCTTCTGCGGCCGGGCAGGTGCTGTGTGGCCCTCAGTTTTTGCGGGCACACCTCGCTGAGGCTTGGCTTGTGGCTTGGCGGCTACCTGTGCCGCGGTGCGGACAACGCCGGCAGGCTGTGGCCTCATAGGTTCACCATGCGGGCGGCGGTTTGTGACCGTGGCGCGATTTGGCCGCCGGGGGTGCCTGCTGTCCGGCTTACTGACATTTGCCTGCGGCGGCGCCGGCGTCCGGGGGGAGGCCACCTTGCCGGCCAGGATGACGCGCGAGGTGGCAATGTCAAGGCCTTGGTGCAGCCGCGGTGCCATCGCTCCGCTGGCTGCTATGACCACGACGACATGCAGAGCCAGGGACAGTGCCACCCATAGCGGTATCAGGCCGTCGAACGGCGACCTGCCGGCGAATCTCATCGCTCACCACCCGCCCTCGGCGGCTGGGCGGCCAGTGCCAGGTACTCAATGCCTGCGATACGGACTGCGTCCAGCACCGTTACCACCTTTTCATAGGGCACCTTGCGGTCTGCGCTGACCGCCACCACCAGCTTGGGCGTTCGTGCGGCCTGCTGCCGCAGTAGCCCGGCAAGCTGGTTCGCCGTGACCGGGCGCGAGTTGAGATATACCTGGCCCTCGGCAGTGATGAACACCGTGAGCTGGCTGGCGTCTTGCGGCACAGCCGTGGTTGCGCGGGGTAGCTGAATGCTCATTCCCGTGCCGGTAGCGATGAAGTTGGCCGTAATCATGAAAATGATCAGCAACACCAGGCAGATGTCGGTGAAAGGTACAATGTTAATCTCGTTGAACAGGTCCTCGTCACGTCGCGAGAGCCTCATTCCGTCGCCGCCTCCCCCACCTCGGAACGCTCCAGGTATATCAGTTCCAGGGCGTCCAACAGCCGGTGCATGCGGGCGCGCAGCAAGTTGTAAAAGAATACCGCCACGATGGCAACCGCCAGGCCGGCGGCCGTGCAGATAAGCGCCTCGGCGATGCCCGCACCCACGACATCAATACCTGCACTGCGCTGGGCGGCCAGGGACTGGAAGGCCCGCATGACCCCGATGACTGTCCCGAACAGCCCGATAAATGGAGCAAGGGCGCCCGTGGTGGCCAGCAGCGGCAGACGTGCCTGTAACAGCGCGGTGGCGCGCAGGACATTGGCCTGGTGTGTTCGTTCTGCTTCTGCCGGCTGGGACGGCAAAGGCAGCGTAACCGTGTCGGAAAACCAGCGGGCGACATCGCCATTTCGGGCCCGTGCCAGTGCCAGTTGGTGGCCGAACTGGGCGAATACGTACCAGCGTTCACATGCCACGACAATCGTGGCGATCGAACAGGCCAGCAGCAAAACCATCGTAAAGCCGCCCTGGTGAATTATCGCGATTGTGTCGCTGAGCCACATGCCGCTGCCCTTCCAGACTAATGAAAAAGCGACTGCCACGAGGGCAGTCGCCTGGATTTCGCGCGTGGCCTTCTCCCGCCCTCGAGGAGTGAGGTCCAGCACGTGAGTGGCTGCGTCTCCTGGCTTCCGGATTATCCTACCGGCCGCGCCTTCCCGGGATTGTCTCCCAGTGGCTGATGCGGCTTTCGTCCCCGGTTACAGTTGCGGGGCAGCGCCGGATTTGCACCGGCTTCCGCACGCGGAATTCTTCCGCCCACCACTCACCTGTATTATCATCCGTAGATTAGCAGTTAGTCGGCATTTCGTCAAGTTCTTGATTTGAGGCCCGGCAATTTCGTGCCGCGCCGCTATGCCCCCCCGCCCTCGGCGGCCGGCTCGGCCTTGTTCCCTCCCACCGCCAGGTGGCGGGCTATGGAGGTGAGGGCAACCGTCAGGAACACGAGGCCCTCGTCTTCCAGTCTCGTCTCATCAATCTCTTGCAGGTACATGAGCATCCCGTGCGCTCCTGCATAGACCACCGGCAAGGCGTCGGGGATGGAAAGCACCACGGAAGCCAGCTCCTCGCACAGGGATCGCAAGG
>JALGVG010000040.1 GCA_029819875.1 Candidatus Zipacnadia bacterium
AGGAGCGGTCATGGGCACACTGGGCAGCGTATGGCGGCGCGAACATCTGAGCCGGACCATGAGTGGGCGGCAGGCCTACCCGGTGCCGTGTGCCACCCTCTACCTCGGCTTGTACACAGCGCACATGTTCCCGCTGAAGCTGGCGGAGGTGTACAGGGAGATGGCGGCGGGAGCGCAGGTGGTGGAACTGGGAGCCGAGGAGGAGATCTGCGCACGGGTGGAGGCACTGGTGCGCAGCTACGAGACTTTCGACCCGCCGTTTGCGTGGCTGCGCATTCTGGAGTGGAGGCCGGTTGATGCCTACGAGGGGGTGCGGGTAGAGCTGGCAGAGGGGAGCTGTGTGCGGATAGACCGCGAGGGCAACAGGGAAGAGTTGCTGGCGCCTCTGGACACCACGGCCACGCACACCTGGGAAAAGGAGACGCCGACCATCGAGCAACTGGACGAACTGCTGCCGATCGTTGACAGCGAGCGGTTGATAGCCGCAGGCTGCCACGAACTGGCACGCCGGCTGGTGGAACGCTGTGGAGAGGACGTCTGGCTGCACAGTGCGCTGGGCAGCCCGTACGAGTACATCATGGTGCTGGGCTTCGTGGGGATGATGGAGGCGATGCGGCGGGACCCGGGGCTAATCGCCGCGATCGTGGAGCGGGCACTGCACAACGATATCGAGTACAGCAAGCTGATAGCGGCCGCCGGTGTCAGCGGGGTATTCATCGAGCAGTGCTGGGCGTCCAGTGACCTGATATCGGAGAAAGACTATTGCCGGTTCGCACTGCCGGCCGACGAGGAGCTGGTGGAGGAACTGAAGGAAGAGGGCTTCGAGGTCGTGTTCCACATGACCGGGGGAATAGAAGGGCGTCTGCCGCACCTGCGGGAACTGGGCGTCGATGCCATCGCACTGGAGGACAGCAAGAAAAATTTCGAGGTGGACATCGGGCGGGTGCGGCGGGAGATAGGCGAGGAAACAGCACTGTGGAGCAATATCAACCCGGTGATAATCCGGGACGGGCCGGCGGAACGGATCGAGGCGGAAGTACGGCGGCAGTTCGAAGCGGCGGGGCCGCCATTCGTAGTATCCTGCGGCAGCCCGTTAACGCTTGACACCACCGTGGAAAATGTCAACGTCATGCTGCAGGCTGCAGCAGGGCTGCCAGCATACTGAGGGCGCCGGAATATGCAAGGGAGGGAGTGATGGGAATGTACTGCAGTGACAGGTGGCAATCGGTCGCAATGGTGGTTTTGTGTGTGGTGTGCAGCTTGACGGCAATCGGAGGGGTCAGCGCCGGGGAATTGGTACTCGTTCAGCAGGGCAGGCCGCAAGCGACCATAGTCATCTCGGCGCAGGCCAATGACAAGGTCAAGCTGGCCGCCGAGGAGTTGCAGACGTACATAGAAAAGATGTCGGGAGCGAAGCTGCCGATCGTCACGGATGAGCAGAATCCCACGGGGCCGCTGGTGCTGGTGGGGCCCAGCAGAACAGCCGCGAACATGGGCGTGTCCATCCCCCAAGGATTGACGAATGCCAGGCGCGAGGAGGGCTTCGTAATCGCCTGCCGGGGAAAGCGACTGCTGCTGGCAGGCAATGACGAAGGGCCGTACCACGGCACGGAGTACGCTGTCTATGACTTTCTGAACCGGCTGGGCGTGCGATGGTTCATGCCCGGAGAATACGGAGAGTACGTGCCGCAGAAGGCAACCATCAAGGTAGGCGAACTGCACGTAGTGGAGAGGCCAGATTTCGTGATGCGCAACTGGTGGGGCCACGTTGCCCCGGAGCTGCAGGAGCAGGAGCGGCGTTGGAAGCTTCGTAACAAGATGAACCCGGAGCTGATGTTTGCCACCCCGGCCGATGCTACCGCGATAAATATTACCGACCAGAGCCTGTTTGACACAAGGCCGGAGCTGTTTGCAATGAACCCGGACGGGAGCCGCAACCGGCGGCTTCCCAACCTCTCCAATCCCGAGGCTGTGAAGGTAGCCGCCGGCATCATAAAGGACTATTTTCGGGAACACCCGGAGGCCAACTCGTACGGCTTTGCTCCCGATGACGGCTATCCGCGGGATTACGACCCGCAGACCGTAAAACTGAACCAAGGTTTCGTGGAGCTGGGGGGCAGGCCGGGAGTTCCGGGGGAGGTGAGCACGAGCGAGGAGTGGTTTCGGTTCGTAAACGCGGTGACGGCCGAGGTGCGGAAGGAATTCCCGGATGCTTACATAGCCACGAACGGCTATGCAAACCGCGATATTCCGCCCCAGGGCATGGAGCTGGATGACCACCTGGTGATAATGTTCGCGGCCATCTGGAGCTGTACCCTGCACAGTTACGATAACCCTCATTGCTGGCAGAAGGTGCGACAAGGCCAGATGCTGAAGCGCTGGTGCGAGCTGTGCGACAACGTGTGGATTTACGGCTACAATTACCAGATGCTGGTGTCAGGGTTGACGCCGCTGCCGGAGTTCACCAAGCTGCGGCACGATTTCCCGCTGATGAAAAAGTGGGGCGTGATGGGCTTTTATGACGAGACGCGCAACGTGTGGGCGGAATGCGGAATTGCCAGTCGGTACCTGCGGGCGCGGTTGGAGTGGGATGCGGACGCCGATGTTGACGCCATTTTGGACGACTTTTTCAGCAAGTGGTACGGGAAGGCGGCGGAGGCGATGAAGGGGTTCTACTACACGCTGGACGAGGCGATTGCCACAACGCCGGTACACGGGCACGAGGACCGCATCCTGCTGGAGTTGTACACTCCCGGGCTGCTGCGGGCGCTGGGCAGGTATATGAAGCAGGCCGTCAAGGCGGCGGAAGATGACACGGAGAGGGTGCAGTTGCACGTGGAGGCGGAAAGGCTGATATGGGAACACCTGAAGGCGTACGTGGCCATGTGCAAGGCTGCAAAGGCGGGAGACTTTGCAAGGGCGGCCAGGGATGCGGAACGGATGCTGGCCATCCGCAAGCAGTTGTATGCCATCAACCCGTTCTACATGTGGAAGGAGGAGGCGGGGTGGGTATCAGGCGTGTGGTACTGGACTATCAGCGATCGCCGGGATTTCTACAAGTCGCTGGCGGACAAGATATCCGGCAACAGCGGCGAGCTGGTGGCGATGCTGCCGCAGCAGGCACAGTTTTGTATAGACCCGCACGACGACGGGGTTTTCGCCAGGTGGTACGATCCGGGCACAAAGAAGAGGGACTGGCGACGGATCCTGACAAGCAGGCCGTTTTACCGGCAAGGCTACGAGGATGAGCAAGGGCATCCGTACGTGGGGTACATGTGGTATCGGTTCAATGTGAAGGTGCCGCAGAAGGCGGAGGGCCGCAAGGTGATGCTGTACGTGCCGCTGGTGTCCACGGAGGCATGGTGCTGGGTGAACGGGCAATACGTGGGGCACCGGCCGTACAAGGCGGCGTACGAGCGGCCGGCGGAGATGGAGGTGGATGTTTCGGATGCGATACGGCCGGGGGAAACGAACGGGGTAGTATTTCGCGTGAGCACGAGCCTGGCGCCGGCCCAGGCCGCCGAGGGGATATACTCGCGTCCGTTCCTGTACTCGCCCAACGACTGACAGCAGCGGCAGATGAATGCGGGACGGCGATGCAGTGACAGGCATGTGACATCAAAATCGAAGGCTTGGTGATGCAGATGCGCGTGATGGCAATCGGGCCGCACCCTGATGACCTGGAGCTGAACTGTGCTGGGACGCTGGCATTGTGCAAACAGCGGGGAGACGACGTTATCATGTGCGTGTCGTGTAACGGCTCGCAGGGGCACTACCGCATTCGCTCTCCCCACCTGCAGTGCATCCGGCGCCGGGAGGCGCGGGCTTCAGCCGCCGTGATCGGGGCGGAGTGCATCCTGATAGACCTGCCGGATTCGGGAGTGTATCCTTCCATGGAGCAGCGGGCCATTTACACGGAGGTGATAAGGCAGGCCAAGCCGGACATATTGCTGCTGCCGGCGCCGAATGACTACATGTCCGACCACTCGCACACGGCGACGTTGGGAGACGAGGCCAGTTTTTGGTGCAGTGTTCCGCTGTACGAAACCGGCTACAACAGCGCCTGCCCGCCGCCGGCGGTTTACATCTGGCCGCCGATGGGAGGATTCGGGGTGGAACCCACCGAGTACGTGGACATCACCGACGTGTGGGAAATAAAGAAGCAGATGCTGCTGTGCCACCAGAGCCAGTACCGCTGGCTGCTGGAGCACGACGGCATTGACTACGTGGAGTTCATGGCCAAGACGGCACGGTTCCGGGGCCTGCAGTGCGGCGTGAAGTATGCCGAGTGTTTCCGCCCGCTGGACAAGTGGCCGCGCCTGCGGGCAGAGAGGCTGTTGCCATAATCAAGCTGCACGAGGCAAACAAACCCAACACAGGAGGCGGGCAATGGCAAACGCGCTTCGCGAAAAAATACTGGCGGAGATGACAGCACTTCAGACGGTGGACTGTCACTCGCACACCACCGCCAAGGAAGAATATTACAAGATGGGGCCTAGGTCGCTGTTCGACCTAGGCTCATACTTTGACCGCGAGATCGAAAGCGTCACGGGCAAAGAGCGCAGCGAGCTGTACGGTGAATGCGGCAGCGAGCAGGAAAAGTGGGAGCGCTTGAAGGCGGTATTGGACAAGGCCAAAAATGTCTCGTACTGGCGGCATAACGTTATTGCCTTTCAGGAGTTGTTTGACCTCCAAGATGAGGACTTAACCGACGAGAACTGGCAGGCCGTAAACGACCGGATCAAGGAGAGAACAGCGGACCCGGGATGGTATGACTACGTGACATGGGAAAAATGCAACCTGCGGACGCAGGTAAGGAACATGGCCTGGTTCGAGGAGTGGGATCCGCAGTATTTTACCGCGGTGTTGCGGATGGAACCGGCGTTGGAGCTGTGGCGGGGGGAGACGCGCAGCAAGCTGGAAGAGCACCTGGACTGCACGATAACCGACCTGGCGTCCTGCACCCAGGCGCTAGGAGAATTGGCGGAGGAATACCAGCGGCGCGGGGCCGTGGGCATCAAGCTGGCCCACGCTTACAGCCGCACGCTGCACTCAGAGCCGGTGGAGAAGGCAAGAGCGGCAATGATCCTGGACCGGGCGATGCGCGGGGAAGAGCCGACTCCGGCGGAGATAAAGCACCTCCAGGATTATATCATTTTCTTTCTCGCGGACCTATGCAGTGACACGGGCTTGATATTCGACATCCACACCGGAGTACAAACCAACTGGGGCGACATACCGGGCTCTAATCCCTTGCTGTTGCTGCCGCTCATTCACTCGCACAGGTCCACGCGCTTCAACCTCTATCATGCCGGCTACCCGTACAGCCGCGAGATGGGGATGCTGGGCAAGCACTACCCGAACGTGTGGCTGAACATGGCATGGATGTACGTCATCACGATGGAGGGCAGCCGCCAAACCCTCAGCGAGTGGATCGACCTGGTGCCGGGATACCGGCTGCTGGGCTTCGGTTCCGACGTGCTGTGGCCGGAGTTGATCTACAGCCACTTGCTGATGGCACGGTCGTGCCTGGCGGATGTATTGGTCGAGAAGGTGCAGCGGGACTTCCTCAGCGAAGGGGCGGCCGTGGAGCTGGCGAGAATGATGCTGCATGACAATGCAGTCGCCTTCTACGGGTTGTAGGACGCGGCAGCCGTTGCCGGCAGGAGGGCGACAGGCTGACCGGCCGCAGGGCTGTCATGGGAAAGGCAAGGCTCTGGGCACTGCCCGGGGCGGCAAGTTCATATTGCGCCCCGGGTGTCGTTTGGGGCGGAAAAGGAGGGCAACTGTGGCGAACGAGGACGCACGGCGAAGCAAGATACTGTTTACCGACTGGCGCGACATTCAGTGCGGGCACTTGAGGTGGCTTAATGCCGGCGGAGAGCAGTTCGGCGTGGGCAACCCGCCGGGGGAGCAAGTGGAGATGTATGCCGTGCCCCAGAACGTGCCGCATGGCATCCGCCTGCAGGCCGAGCCCGCCCGCAAGACGGAAAAGACGGATGAATACAAGGGGTGGGGCCGGGTAATATTCGAGGAGGGCAAGTACCGGTCGTGGTATCTTGAGATCAACGGTCACTTCAAGCTGGGCACGGGCTCTGCCGCCCATGCCGAGCCGCCGCGGTCGGTGTGCATCTGCCGCATCGAGTCGGAGGATGGATTGCAGTGGAGCGAGCCGCAGAAATGCGAAATCGAGGTGCCCGGGCAAAGGAGTTTTGATGGGCTTACGTTCTTTGTGGACCCGGTTGCCGACGAGGAAGAGCGATACAAGTTCGTCTACTGCGCGCAGGCGGATGAGGAACTGGTAGCCGACCTTATGGCTGAGTACCTGCAGCGGCAACCGCGCCACCGGGATTGGCGCGTGGCAGGCGGCCGCCTGAAGGCGATCTTTGCGGCGTCGTCGCCGGATGGGCTTAGGTGGCGGCCGTACCGGCGGCCGCTGATGATGCACATGAGCGACACGGATACCACGGTGCTGTGGGACGAGAGCATTGAAAGATACGTGATGTACACGCGCATGATGCGCCAGGGGCGGCGATGGATAGGAAGGGCGGAAGCGGAAGATTTCATGCACTGGGGGCCGGTTGAGCCGATCATCTGGCCACGGCTGGATGACCCCCCGGATTATGACTTCTATCTCAACGCATTTACCCGCTACCCCACCGCGCCGCAGTACCGGCTCATGTTCCCGATGGTGTACCACAGGTTTACGGAGCGCTCGGAGGTGCGATTGTATTCAAGCGAGGACGGCATAGCGTGGCACGAAGTCCCCGGAGGGCCGGTGCTGGAGCCGGGGAAGCCGGGCGAGTGGGACGGGGAGTTCATCCACGGTGGGAAGGACCTGGTGCCGTTCGGCGAGGGAAGGATCGCCATTCCGTACGGGGGCACCAACTATCCCCACAAGTACCCGCGCTGGCCGGCGGTGTGGGACGCGTGGTCGCTGGGTTGGGCATGGTGGCCGCAGGACCGGTTGTGTGCGGTTGTGGCCGACCGCGTGGGCGAGTTCTGCACCATGCCGGTGGTGCCGGCGGGCGGGAGACTGCAACTGAACTTCGTGGCGCCGCGCGGCGGGGAGATACGCGTAGGGCTGGACGGGATCGAGGGACGCGGCGTTGATGATTGTGATCCCATGCACGGTGACTGCATGGCACACACGGTGACGTGGGGTGGTGAGCAGGAGATGAGAGTGCCGCCCGGCCGGCCGATAACGCTGCGGTTCAGGCTGCGCTGCGCCAAGCTTTTCAGTGTCAGCTTCGTGTGACCAGGAAGACAAGCAGCGGAGGTAAACGTGGAGAAGCGATATGACATATTGGCGGTGGGGGATGTCAACATTGACTTGATTTTTTCGGGCATTTCGCACCTGCCGCAGTTCGGTGCCGAGGTGATAGCCGAGGGCGTCAGTCAACATCTGGGCGGTTGCACGGCGAATTTTGCGGTGTTCTGTGCCCGCCTGGGCGAGCGCGTGGCGTTTGTAAGCCACGTGGGGCGCGACCAGGCCGGCGAGTTCCTGCTGGGTGAACTGCAACGTCACGGCGTGGTTACCGAATATGTCACATACGACGAAAAGTTGCCCACAGGCATCACCGTGTCGCTCAGCCGCCAGGAGGACCGGGCCTTCGTCACGTACCTGGGAACCATAGACTCGGTGCGGGCGGAGGACGTGCCCGATGAACTATTGGCCGACAGCCGCCACCTGCACATCGGCAGCTACTTCATACAGAGCAGGCTGCGCGAGGGGATAGGCCGGTTGCTGGAGCGTGCCAAGCGGGCCGGGCTGACCATATCCCTGGATACCGGATATGACCCGGCTCAGAAGTGGGATGCCGGCATCGGCGAGATATTAAAGCAAGTGGACGTGTTCCTGCCCAACGAGCTGGAGGCGATCAATATCAGCGGGGTGGAGGACGTGGAGAAAGCAGCGCTGGCACTGGCGCGTGCCGCCTCGGTGGTAGTAGTCAAGCTCGGAGGCAAGGGCTGCCTGGCGGTGCGGGGGGAGGAGGTCGTCCGGGTGCCGGCGTTTTCGGTGGACGTCGTTGACACTACGTGCTGCGGGGATGCGTTCAACGCCGGGTTTTTGCGAAGCTGGCTGCGGGGCAAGGATATCGAGCATTGCCTGAAGGAGGGCAACGCGGCGGGAGCGATCGTGGCCGGCAGCCCGGGCAACTCCGCCGACCGCCTGTCGGTGGAGGCCGTCGAGAGCCTCGCGGGCACGGCACAAGCTGCGCAGACCGGGCGGTAAAGGGATAGCGGGGCGGGCGGAGGGTGTCTTAGATGGAGAAGCGCTCAGCAAAATCCTCGTCGGCCACCGTGCGCAGAACCTCCCCGTAGTAGGCACGGTGGAAATCCCCGTTGGCATACGAGCTTTCCAGGATCTTCGGCGCAAAATGCTCGGGAACGAGATCGTTTTTCTGGACGACCTTGCACTCCATGATTAACCCGCACTGGGCGATGCCCGGGGAGTTGATGGTGACGCTGGGCAAGGGCGTGAAGCCGCATTCCGCGAACTTGTCGGTGTCGCGGCCGGAGCGGGTGCCGCATATCAGGGCCTGGCGGCTCAGCTCCGGATAAGGGATGTTGCAGGTGAAGTCGCCGGTGACCTCCAGGCACGAATAGGTGTAACGGGAGGGGCGCACCAGGACCAGGCAGACGGGCAGTCCCCAGCCGATCCCCAAAAGCCCCCAGCCTATGGTCATGGGATTGGGCTTGCCGCTTTCGTCCAGAGAGACGATAAGGGCACCGCCATTTTGCAGGGCAGTTGCGAAATGCCCGAAATAATCAATGGCGTTGACTTCCACCTTGGCCATTCTATCACGCTCCCGACGATTGACTGTGCAGCCTACGCCCAAACCTGAAGATAATATTCGCCGCATCAGGCGCTACACCTGCCGCGTCTCAGTCGAGGCGCTTGATTTCGGTGGACCCATCGGCTCTCACCAGCACTATGCTCTTGGTGAGCAGCCGGCTGGAACGGATGCGGTCCGGCTCGAAGGGATCGGGTTCGAACTCGGTCTGCTGGACATAAGGCAAGGCGCTGACCACGGGGTTGGACTGCACGGTCGGCAGCTTGGGCTGGATAACCGTGGTGGTTTCCTGCCCTTGCTGGGCGGGGCTTAGGATTACCGTGCACAACACCAAGGTGACAGCGAGCACGGCGGCCAGTAGCAGCACAAGAGAAAATCGAGTCATGGGAAACTCCTCCTAACCGATGTCGAACGCATGCAAGCAGCCATGGCCTGGCGGCTAATAGCCGCCGGGCATGCCACGGCAGCGGCTGACATCTTCTGGGTTATTTGACACAAGTGCATGGGGCAAGGTTCCACGAAGGGGGGATGAAGATGCCGGCCCGGCCCTTGGCGTTGACAGGCGCAAGGGATTGTAATAATATAGCATGGCTACAGCCATGAACCAGTGGAGGGATACCAGCAGCAGCATGGGGTCGGCGAGGGGTCGGCAAGCGGAGACGGGAGCGTGGGGGGCTGCGCTGTGTCGCCTCCCTGAAATACAGTGCAAGGAGTGTGTTTGATGCCGCTAGTTACCAGTTACGAGATCTTGGGCAAGGCATTGGATGAAGGATACGCGGTCGGCGCATTCAACGCCAACAACCTCGAGTCGATCAAGGCAGTCATCGAAGCGTGCAACGAGAAGGAGGCGCCGGTAATCCTGCAGGTCAGCCAAGGAGCCATCAAGTACGCCGGCCTGGAGGAGGCGGCGGCGATGGTGAAGGCGGTGGCGGCCAAGGTGCCCATTCCGGTGGCGTTGCACCTGGACCACGGTACCAGCTACGAGCAGAACGTGCAGTGCCTGCGAGCAGGCTTCACCTCCCTGATGTATGACGGGTCGAAAGAGCCTTTTGAAAAGAACGTGGCAACAACGGCCGAGATTTGCCGCATGGCACACGCCTGCGGAATCCCGGTAGAGGCCGAGCTGGGCATCGTCCCCAAGATCGAGGAGTTCCTGACCGAGGAGCAGATGGCGCCGGTGCGGGCGGGGGAAATTGACAACGTCCTGGAACTGCTCACCGATGAGCAGAAGGAAAAGCTGGAGTCCATGAAGACGGATCCGGACCAGTGCAAGGAATTCCAGGAGCGGACCAAGTGTGACAGCATTGCGGTTGCTATCGGCGCCATTCACGGCATGACTGGGCGGGGCAGCCAATTGGACTTCCCGTTGCTGGAGGCGCTGATGGAGAAGGTGGGTATCCCGTTCGTTCTGCACGCAGCCTCGGGTATTCCACTGGACCAACTGCAGAAGGCATGCGCGATGGGAGTATGCAAGGTCAACGTGGCCACGCGGCTGTCCGTGGAGTTCATCCGCGGCATCTCGGAACGGCTGGCTGCAGATCCGAGCCAGAAGGACTTCCGCAAGATCTTCGACCTGGGCATGCAGTACATCAAGGAAACAGTCAGTGATTACGTTGACATGTTCGGTTGCGCGGGGAAGGCGGAACTGGGCTGGGTAGCCGGCCCGAAGGCAGCCGAGATTACCAAGGAGTCGCCCGAGTAATACGCATGAACAGCAGGCACATTTGCCATGATCACAGCTAATAGCTCGGACGCGGCGCGCTCCGGGCTATTTTCTTTTCCAGCGGGCAAAAAAAGCCCGCAAAAAATGAGATTGTCAGTGAACCCGGCGGCTGGTAAAAGCGTCAATAGCAGCAGTGAAGCCCTTGCGCTGATGGCTATTGTGGAGGACAGGTGAGGACTTACAAATCAAGGCGATGGCCACCAGCAGTCGTTAAGTGTGTGAGAGGCTGTGTAGCCAGTTCAACCTCCGTTCGGGGCAGGCGCGATGCGCCTGCCTCGATACTTTTGGTCCAGGCTAGTGTCCCGGCAAGCGACGGGAGGCGAGCAGTTCGTCCACTTCTTCGCGGCTGGGCAGGGAGGGGATGGCGCCCTTGCCGGTAGCGGTTATGGCAGCAGCAGCGTTGGCGTAAGTGAACAGCTCTACGAGCTGGTCGGCGCTGAGGTTGGCGACATCGTGTTCCGCTTCCAGGAGCTTTACGAGCACCGCGGCGACAAAGGCGTCTCCACAGCCGGTCGTCTCGTCCACGGGCACATTGAAGGCCGGCAGGTGGGCGGTGCCGGCGGCGTGGTGAAAAATACAACCCCGATGACCAAGGGTGACTGCGATCAGCTCCGGCCCCATGGCATAAAGACTGGCCAGCGCTTTTTGTACATCGTCCGTGCCCCCCAGCAACTTCAGCTCTTCTTCACTGACCTTCAGAAAGTCGCACTGGTTGACTGCTTGCAGCGCCGTGTCGATGGCGGTGTCCTCGTCAGGCCACAGAGACGGGCGGTAGTTGGGATCAAAGCTGATGAGTGCGCCGTTGTCGGCGGCGATATCCAGTGCGGCGTAGGTTGCCGAGCGCATGGGCTCGGCAGCCAGCGTTATGGCCCCGAAATGGTAGATTTCGCTGGTTGCGATGTACTGGGCGTTCAAATCGGCGGGGCAGAGTGTTTCATGGGCAGGGTGCTTGACGTGGAACTCGAAGGTCGGCACACCGTGAGGGTCTACGCCCACGAAGGCAATCTGCGTGGGATGGTCGGGATCGCTGAGCATCTGGGTCGTATCCACGCCGCAGGCATCCATGGTCATCTGCATGAAGCGCCCGAGGCTGTCAGCTCCCACCTTGCAGATGACTCCCACGTCGGCGCCGAGCAGGGCGCAGCCGGCCGCCACGTTGAGGGGCGCACCGCCAGCGGCCTTCTCGAAGGAGGTGGCCTCCACCAGGCTTATGCCCGGCTGGGTGCAGACCATGTCAACAATCGGTTCACCAAGGCAGATAATGTCAGGCATCGGACGCCTCCCAAGACAAGCTGTCTGTCATCTGAAAAGCGGGCACTCCCGCTGCCAGCTTTTTCGCTGCTTGCACAGCAAGCGACCTGCGAATGTTCGTTGGACATGATGCAGTCTTGGCCCGGTGCAAGTCATGGGACCAGAGGGCAGGCAGCGAATTGCACCATGTTCCTGAGTTGCTGATAACGCTCGTAGACGGTGCTGACCGTCAGGCGGCGGAGGCCGGCCAGCGAGAAGTCTTCCACGCACGCGGAGGCCATGACCGTTCCGACGGCCATTGCCTGGCGCAGCGCTTCATTCCCCACTGTCCCCAACCAGGCCAGTAGGCCGATAAAACCACCGGCGAAGCTGTCGCCGGCGCCGGTGGGATCCACCACGTCAGGCAGGGGATACGAGGGCAGCGAGAAATGACCGTCGGCGCTCACCAGCGAGGCGCCGTATTCGCCCTTCTTGATGACCACGTGGCGCGGCCCCAGTTCGAGTACGCGGCCGGCTGCCCTTGCGAGGTTGGGGATGCCCGTCAATTGGCGCACCTCCGCGTCGTTCATCAGCGCCAGGTCAACGCGCGCCAGCACTGCCAGCAGGTCATCGCGGGCGTTTTCGATCCAGTAGTTCATAGTGTCGCACATCGTGAAGACAGGCGACCGCACCTGGTCAAGCACCTGCAACTGCAAGCGAGGCTGGATGTTGGCCAGGAAGACGAACTTGCTGTGCTGATAGGCCGCCGGTAGGGCGGGGTTGAAATCGGCAAAGACATTAAGCTCAGTGGAAAGCGTTGTAGCATCGCTCATATCATACTCGTAGCTACCGGTCCAGCGGAATGAGCGTTCACCGGGAACGTGCTGCACTCCCTCCAAGTTCACGCCTCGCTGTCGGAGTTCGTCCAATGCCTGGGCGGGGAAGTCGTCGCCCACTACACCGACGAGGTTGACAGGCGCCAGGAAGCTGGCTGCCATGCCGGCATAGACTCCGGCACCGCCGACAGCGTTTTCAACTGCGCCGAAGGGCGTGGTGACGGTGTCGAGGGCCATGGAACCGACAATGAGGACCGAATCGGGCACGGTGCATCATCTCCTGGAACTATGCTGCTGGTGATCGGGCGGCTTGAGCAACTGCATAAAGGTCAGCCACAAGATGCGGGGCAGTGCGACCAACCTGCCGATGCGGCGCGGCTCACGGATGGTGCGATACAGCCACTCCAGGCCCATTCTTTGCATCCAGAGGGGCGCGCGTTTCTTGCGGCCGCTGATGACATCGAAGCTGCCGCCGACGCCCACGCAGACCGGGACACCAAGTTCGTCGAGGTGTGCGCGGATCCACTTCTCCTGGCGAGGAATGCCCAAGGCGACGAACAGTACAGCCGGATGCGCCCGGCGGATCTCTTCGACGATGGCCGGCTCTTCCTCGGGGGAAAAGTAGCCGTGGTGGACGCCGGCTATCTCAAGCCCCGGCACCTGGCGCTTGAGGTTGCGGGCAGCCAGCTCCGCGACCCCCGGCTCGGCACCCAGTAGGTAGACGGAGCGGCCGAGGCGGGCGGCCACGCGGCACAGTTCAGCCACCATGTCACATCCCGAACAGCGCGCCCGCACGGGGAGGTTTAGCAGCTTGGCGGCCAACACGACGCCTGCGCCGTCCGGGGTGACCATGTCGGTCTCGTTCATGATGCGGCGCAGTTCAGGGTCATCCTGGGCGCGGACGATGGTGGAGGCATCGGAGGTGACTATCATGTGGGGGCGATCCTCGCGAATGAATCTTTCTGCCTCCTGGAGCGCCTCGTCCATTGTCACGGCATGAAGGCGCACGCCCAGCAGCCGCACCTCCGCAGGCCCCGTGGAAGGCTGACGGCGAGGCAGCAAGCGCAGCAAGATATAAAACAGCACCAGCCCGGCAACGAGTGCCACGGCCACCATCAGCAGCTTCAGCACGAAGGTTAGCTCAATAAGCCATACAAGCAACAGGGCCAGGGCGCACAAGTAGGCGGTACCCCCCAGCAGGATGCCGACGATCTGCCAGTACGAATAGCCTTGGTCGGCCAGCAGTTGGTGAAGATGCTGGTGGTGTTCGGCGACAGCCACCGCCCGCCACCCCCGCCGCAGATCGGCGGCATAAGTGAAGATGGATGCGAATAGAGGGACACCGATTATGAGCAAGGGCAGCAGTATCACCAGCAAGGCGGTATTCTTGAGAGCGCCGACCACCGTTATACAGCCGATTACAAAGCCCAGGGTGTAAGCTCCTGCCGTGGCACCGCGGAGGGCCAGTAGGCGGCCGAATATCACCTCGGGGATACAAGCGGCGAAAAGCCCCAGTGACAAGAGGCGCGCTGCCTCGCCGGTGACGCGGGGCTGTAACAAGCAGACCAGGTAGAGTGTACCGCCGGCAAGGGCGCCGACCCCCGAGGCGACGCTGGGCATCGTGCCGGCGCGGGCGAAGAGGGCGGCGCAGAGCATCAGCCACAGGATGGTGATGACCGGGCCCGCCCAGCCGAGATGGATGAATACGGTGCTGAAGGGTAACTTGACGGTTTGAATGCACACGCCGTTGTAGCAAAGAAAACCGCCGGCTACGGCCACGGCTGCCGCGCGCAGGCCACGAGGGAGGGAAAACAGGTCGGTGACGCTTCCCACCACAAACAGCAGGGCAGCGGTTGTGACAACCAGCATGGCTAGGTGGTGAGGCTGGTCCTCGGCATACAGCCACAAGCCGACAGCCAAGGCGGCCAGCAGCACCAGGCCGGTGAAGTCAAAACGCAGGGGCGGGGCAGCAGGGCGCGTGCCGACCCGATGACGCCAAGCATAGACCAGCGCAGCCGACACGAGGGCCGTGGCGAAGGTGGCGAGAAGCATTTGCGGTTCGCTGCCAACCATCATACGTTGCAATTCTACTCGCCGCTAGGGGTGAATTGCAAGTTGTAGCCAGGGCCGATGACGACCGGGAAGGCGGGGTCGCAAGGTACTATGTAGCAGAAGCTGTCCGGAGGCAAGCTGTAACGCCGGGCCACGGCGCCGGCAGGGAGATACTTCAGCAGGTCACGGTGGAACAGGACAAGAGTTGTAACACCGTGGCGGGTGATGGGGACAGGCAATATGTAAGTTTGCCGGTCATGGCCGGCATTGAAAAGATGGCCGCACCAAGAACACTTGTCGGGCGGCAAATAGATGCTCCATGCCTCGGGAAGATAGTACATCGCATGCCTGAAGGAGATAATGCGAGCGCGATCCGTCTCTTCAGTGGAAGTGTTGGGCGGGG
>JALGVG010000041.1 GCA_029819875.1 Candidatus Zipacnadia bacterium
CACAGCCGCACCTTGGCAAAGGCATAGCGCTGCTTGAAGTCAAAGGTCACCCAGTTATCCTTGCCATGCCAGTTGAAGCCCACCGTGGTATGCCAGTTCGACGTGGGAAGTTCCCCGTCCAGCAATCGGCGGCCCGGTTTGTCGGTACCGGGGATTACGTCGCCGGGATTGTCCGGCGGCCACCCCCATTCATAAGTGACGCCCGTCTGCAGTGCCGGCCCCTGGTAACCGCGATTGTCCGATAACAATCGCCAGCGAATCGGGTCGGCCCCCGTTACGGTAGCCATTGCCAGGCACAGATAGCTAGCAGCAACAATCACGCAGATCCTTGTCATCGGGTGCGCTCCCCTCGCCTGCCGGGCCGTCACACCGCCAGGCTGCCGCATGTGCGGTATATGGCCAGCAGGTTCTCAAGCGGAATATCGTTCATGTACCACTGGCTGCCGCAGCAGATAAAGCCGCCCTCTTCGGCAAACAGCTCAAGCCGCGACCGCACCTCCGCCTCCACGTCCTGCACGCTGCCGCGTGGCAGCGTGTGCTGAGTGTCAATAGAGCCGTGAAAAACGATGTCCTTGCCGAAGTCTCGCTTCAGGCCTTCTATCTGCATCCCTGCAGCGCGCACTTGCACGGGATCCAGTATGTCCATCCCTGCGTCGATAAGGTCTGGAATGAACGCGCGGATACTGCCGCACGAGTGCATCATCACCAGCAGGCCGTAACTCTTGGCCAGCTCAAACAGCCGCCTTATATGCGGCAGCACCAGCCGTCGAAACATCTCCACGCTGAACATCGGCCCATTCTGCAGCCCGTAGTCATCACCCATGAAGAAGATATCCAGCTTGCCGGCCGTGGCCTCAAAGTAGCGCTTGCTGTATTCGTAAAACAAGTCGCACAGCCGTGCCAGGATCGCCTCGGCCACTTGCGGCTTCCACGCCATGAGCATGAAGAATTCTTCCATCCCCGTAAGATGCATCGCCGTGCACACCAGCGGGCTCCACGCCCCGCCGCATAGCGCATATTCGCTTAGCTGGTCGCACATTTGCCCCAACTTGCTGTAGTCGAAGTCGTCTGCCTCCGGCCACGGATACGCCTCCACCTCGGCCACGGTCTCTACGTTCGCCAATGGCGGTTGGTAAATGGTGGAGGAGTACGTTCCCTGGCTGTCGGGCACCCCGAAATAATTGCGGGGCGTGCCATCCGGCAGCGGCGGTACGCCTTCGCCTACGTACGGGGCCGCATCCACCAGGTTCCGCAGGTCCGAGCCCAGCACCCGCCGCAATGCCTCCACCTCCTCAAGCCCCAGGTATTCGCACAGCGCCTGGCTGACATCCGCGTCAGCTTCGTAGTCCACGCACGGCCTGTCCAGCGGCCGGCGTGCTACCGTGGCCAGTACCCTCTCCTTGGAGGTCACAGGTTACCTCTCCTCGCCGCCATGCCGCTTCCGCTCCTTGTCGCCTTGCGACCTGCTCACCCATCCGTCGAGCACTTTGGTGCGCGGCTTAGTTTAATCCTGCACCGCCTCGTCGAACATGGCGTACAGATTCTCCACCGGGATGTTGGGCAGAATCGCCTCGTGGGCCGGGGAGACAATGTAGCCGTTACCGAACAACCTCTTCATGTAGCGTACGTTTTCACGCACCTGCTGGGGAGTGCCGTACAGCAGCAATTGCTGCGTGCTGATGCCCCCCATGAACGTCATCTGGTCGCGATACTTGGCCGCCAGCGTCTCAGGCTCCATGCCCCGGGCTTCCACCTGCACCGGGTGCAGCACATCCACCCCGATTTCAATCAGGTACGGAATGATCTTGCTCACCGCCCCGCACGAGTGATGGAACACCTTCAGCCCGAAGGACTTGGCATGGTCCACCAGCGCCTTTTCGTAGGGCAGGATGAAGCGCCGCCACATCTCCAGGCTCATGAACAGGTCATTTTGCGTGCCATAGTCATTGCCGAAAAAGAACCCGTCTATCAGGTCCCCGGCCACCGTGAAGATCTTCTCGTTGGCTGCGATGTAAAACTCTATGATATGCTCGGTGACCGCCTCCACGACCTCCGGGTCGGTGTACATCTTGATGAAATAGTTTTCCATGCCGAAGAAGTTCGCCACGTCGTGGAAAAAGGGCGCCCACGACCCGCCCAGGATCGCATATTCCTGGTACGGCTCCAGCGTTTCCCGCAGGCCCTCGCAGTCGACGTACTGCGGATCCGGCCACGGGTAGTCTTCCACTTGTTTTACATCGGTGCAATCGGCGAAAACACCCGGCGCGGCATGGCTGCGCTGCTCTTGAGGCATCCCCAGGTACGGGTCGAAGTACGGCTTGCCCTCGGGATGTTTCCACGGTGGACCGCCGAACCACCGGATATCGTCCCCGATGCACCGCAGCAACTGCTCCTTGTCCGCCACCCCGTAGAACTTGTACAGCTTTTCCAGTGTCTCGGGCTTGGGCCATCCTATCCACAGCGGTGTTCGGTCGGGCTTACGATGCTCTACTGCAGCTAGTACGCGCTCCTTGTGTGTCATGGGTTGCTGCCCCCCACTTGCTGAATAATGTTAGATACTTGACAACATGCCTGCGTACGGCCACCGCAAACGTCTCGAAATGCGATTAAGCTGTCGACCTCGCCGGGCCATGGTTGTTGTCGCTACTGGGCCAGCGTGCCGTCAGGGTTGTACCATCCCACGCGCTCGATCGCCCGCTGAAACGCCAGGTAATTCTCCAGCGGGACATAGTCCGCCACTATCGTGTTGACCGCTGCCCCGTATCTGCCCCCCGGTGCACCTACGCGTATCATCTGTTCCGCACCCGCCTCCACTTCCTCGGGGGTGGAACGGGCCAGGAACACCGGGTCGAGGTTGCCGAACAACGCCAGCTTGTCCCCAAAGCGGGCCTTGATCTCTCCCAGGTCGTTTGCCTGCGCCTCCACGCTGTGTGCCCCCGCCGCACCCCATTCAATCAGTATCGGGTAGAAATCGTCCATCTTGCCATCGGAGTGGAAGCAGTACGGCCGGCCCTGCTCGCGCAGGATCTGCAGCGTCTGGTCAGTCGCCTCGTACACCAGTGCCCGGTACATTTCCGGTCGTACCATCAGCCCGTTCTTATATGCACAGTCGGCGTCGAAGAAAACCATGTCGGGCAGCGCACCGGCATTGATCAGGGCGCGCAGTACCCGTTGGTTGAACCTCTCCACCCGCTGCATGTACGCATGCACCAGGTCAAAGTCGTCATAGCACAGCAGGGCAAAATTCCCCAGCCCGATCCCCGTCGCCGCGCTGTGAAAGCAGTGCAACAGCCAAATATAGCTCATCAGCCCTTCGCGGTGCACCTGCTCGTTCTTGGCGGCGACCTCCTCGACCAGCGGTTCCAGCGCCGGCTCCTGCATCTCCTCCAGTGTCTTCCAGGTCAGTTCCGTGCCCCCGGCGTAGTGGTCGGTGCCGTCCGAGGCGGTGGCGCTGCGATACCCCAGTATCAGGCCGAAGTGCCCCACCGGGCACGCCCCCCACCCTATGGACAGCGCCAGGTCCAGTTGGTCGGGCCACTGCCTGGTGTACGGCCTGCCTACGTAGTATTCAAAGATGGCCGGGTTATCGAAGAAGAACTCGAAGTTCGGCACGCGGTCGGGTATTTCACCGTAAATGACCTTCCTCAGTCGTTCCGCCTGAGGCAACCATGACATTTCGAAAAACCTCCTGCCTGGCCTTCCGCACATCCCGTGCCTGCCCGGCACGAGGACAATAACTCTCTACCGCGAATAAACCATTACCATGCTGCGATGGCTTGGTATATTATTCCTCGGGTTGACCCTTGGGTCCTTTGCTGGGCCGGCGTGGGCACAGCAAGTCACTCCCCCGCCTGCCCCGGTGGCACGCGAAAAGCAATGGCCTGATGCCTCCACTATTGCGCAGCTCATCCGCCGCGTGGCCAACGAGGTCAGTTCCTGGTCACTGGCCGCTGACGTGCAAATAACACGGCGGCAGGCGTTGGCCTCCAAGCTCGGCCCCCAGGCCGCTGATTACTTGCAGGTATACGGCTTGCAGTGGATGGCAAGCGCCCGCTGGCGTCAGCTAACCGGCAGCGGGCCGGGGGCCTCCATGGAAATCTGGGGCTTCCGCGATGCCACCGGCGCCTTTGCCGCCTTCAGCGGGCAGCGCACGAAAGCCGCCGCTGTTGAGAAAATGGGGGCTGCCGCGTTCTGGACCACGCGCTCGCTGACTATCTGCTATCACAGCCTGCTCATCAAGTTTACGGTCCTGGAAAGTGCTGCCAAGTGGCAGGATCTGTTGCGCGCCTTGGCTTCCGAGTTGTTGTTGCGACTGCCGGCGTTGCCACCTCGCCCGCTGTTCGCCGCCCTTGTACCCCGCGGTCGGTTCGCCCCCCAGACCATCGTCCTTCGCCTGCCCTCTGATGACAGGCAGTGGCCCTTGCTGACGGCGCGTGCTGTGGAGGATGAACTGGCGGGCGAGCTGGCCGTTTGGCGCACTGATTCGCCGGCCGCGGCGGCAGCCTTGTTTGACCGGCAAAGCAAGCAGTTGGCACGCGACGGCTCCCTGTCTCCCTTCCCTGACCTAGGCCAGCGCGCCATGCTCGTACAGTTCAACAGCGGCAAGTGGGGCCTGCTGATGCTGCAAGACGAGTACGTCTGCAGCCTGCTCGAAACATCCAGTATTGAGTTCGCCGAAGGCATATTGCGGCTGGTGGGCATGCGAATAAGAACGCTGCACGGCACCGCCGCCGCTGAAAGGATGCCTGCCGGCAACGGGGAATAGTACGGCAATCAATATCCAGGGAGGTAGCAAAATGGCCAAGCTAGCCGTAAATGGCGGTCCGCAGGCAATCACCAGGCCACTGGGCCGACCGTGGCCGGAGTTCGGTGAGCCTGAAGAGAAGGCCTTGATGGAGGTCCTTCATTCCCGCAAGTGGTGGCGCGGTGCCTACGAGAAAGCCGAGGACTCCTGGGTGGGACGGTTTGAAAATGCCTTTGCCCGCTTCCAGGACTGTACTTACGGCATCGCGGTGACCAACGGTACCCAGGCCATAGAGTGCGCCCTCAAGTCGATCGGCATCAAGCCCGGCGACGAGGTTATCTGCCCGGCCTGCACGTTCGTGGCCACCGCCACCGCCGTCATACTTGTCAATGCCATACCCATCATTGTTGACATTGAGCCTGACTATTACCAGATTGACCCCGATGCCGTGGAGGCCGCCATCACGCCGCGAACGGCGGGCATCATCCCCGTACACTATGGCGGCTACCCCGCCGACATGGATCGCATCAATGCCATCGCCGAACGCCACGGCCTGTTCGTCATCGAGGATGCCTGCCATGCCCACGGAAGCCAGTGGAAGGGAAAGGGCTGTGGCAGCTTGGGTGACATGGGGGCATTCTCCTTGCAGATGGGCAAGACCCTCACGGCCGGCGAAGGCGGCATCGTCACTACCAACGATCGCGAACTGGCCGAGAAGGCGTACAGTTTCCATCACATCGGCCGCCTCAGCGGCCGCCCCTTTTACGAGCACCATGTTGTAGCCAGTAACCTGCGGATGACCGAGTGGCAAGGCGCTATCGCCTATGAACAGACCAAGCGCCTGCCCGAACAAACCGAGCGGCGCGAGGCCAATGCAAAGTATTTTGAGGCCGGCTTGCGCGAAATACCCGGGGTCGCCCCCATAGAGCGGCGCCCCGAGGTCACGCGCTGGGGCTTCTACTTCTACCACTTCAAGTTCCAGTCCGAACAGTTCGAGGGTCTCAGCCTCGACCGCTTCAGGGAAGCAATGGCCGCCGAGGGCTTGGCTATCAGCAGCGGTCACCTGCACCCTATCCAAAAGAACCCCTTGTTCACCAACCGCAACTTCGGCCCGGTGTGCTGGCCGGCCGGCGTTGATGCTCCTGACTATTCGAAGATCGAAACGCCGGTTGCCGACCGCGTACTGGCCGAAGAGGGCTGCTGCCTGTCTCATAACATCTTCCTGGGCGACCGCTCCGACATGGACCTGATGCTTGACGCCATCCGCAAGGTGCGCGAAAACGTCGCCGAGCTGCTGTAACCATGCCTCCGCGGGCGCTTTCCTGCCGCCGCGGTGCGGTCTTGTTGCCTCGTCACGCCGTGCCGGCAGGTCTCGACCTCTGAGGCGGAGAAATACCCGGCACCGTTACATCTGCACAAGGAGACGATGAATTATGCCACGAGTAGTGACATTTGGTGAAATAATGTTGCGGCTGGCCACCAAGCGCTTTGAGCGCTTCATCCAGGCCCGTGAATTTGAAGCCACTTACGGCGGGGGAGAGGCGAACGTCGCCGTCAGCCTCGCCAACTTCGGCCTGCAGGCGCGTTACGTGACCGCCCTGCCCGACAACCCGATCGGCGATGCCTGTCTCAACTACCTGCGCCAGTTCGGCGTGGACACCTCATGCATTGTGCGCCAGGGCGAACGGCTGGGGATTTACTTCCTGGAAACAGGTGCCGTACAGCGGCCCTCCAAGGTCGTCTATGACCGGGCCAATTCGGCCATCTCTCAGGTCAAGCGCGGCGACATTGACTGGGATGCGGCCTTCGAGGGAGCCGACTGGTTCCACTGGACGGGCATCACCCCGGCCATCAGCGAAGGCGCCGCGGAAGTATGTCTGGAGGGCATCGAAGCGGCCAAGGCCAAGGGACTGACCGTCTCCGCAGACCTCAACTTCCGCAAGAAACTGTGGAACTGGGGCAAGGCGGCCAGTGAAGTCATGCCCCACCTTGTTGAGCATTGTGATGTGGCGATCGGCAACGAGGAGGATGCCGACAAGGTGTTCGGGATCGCCGCGCCGGGCGCCGACGTCGAAGCCGGAAAAGTGGACGCCGAGGCCTACCGCTACGTGGCCGAGAAGCTGATTGAGCGCTTCCCCAATCTGCAGAAGGTCGCCATCACCCTCCGTGGCAGCCTCAGTGCCAGCCACAACACCTGGTCCGGCATCCTGTATGCCGACGGCGAGATGTACGTCGGCCCCCAGTATGACATCGTGCCCATCGTCGACCGCGTCGGCGGCGGAGATTCGTTCTGTGCCGGCCTCATCTACTCGCTGATAACCGGCAAGTCGCCTCAGCAGGCCATTGACTTCGCCGTGGCAGCAAGCTGCCTTAAGCACACCATTCACGGCGACTTCAACATGGTCTCGGTAGCGGAGGTGGAGGCCTTGCTGGCCGGCGGAGGTGGGGGAAGGGTGCAGCGCTGACTCCGGGGCACGAAAATGGAGGCGGCAACCGGATTCGAACCGGTGAATATCGGTTTTGCAGACCGACGCCTTACCACTTGGCTATGCCGCCCCCGAAAATTTACAAGGGCAAAAAACTTTGAATTGTCAGAAGAGGGCGAGTTGGTGGCCGACAAACTCGCCCTCGAAACTTCATTAGATGGAGCGGGAGACGAGATTCGAACTCGCGACCTTCTCCTTGGCAAGGAGGCGCTCTACCAACTGAGCTACTCCCGCTCTCCTTCTATGTACTTCAGCCCATATTGCGGCATACATCTCGTCTTGTAAGTCGTGGAGCGGGAAACGGGACTCGAACCCGCGACACCCAGCTTGGGAAGCTGGTGCTCTGCCAACTGAGCTATTCCCGCCTCACCGCGCTGCCTTGGTCTGTCAATCCCCTGGTGGGCGGTGCAGGGCTCGAACCTGCGACCTCTTCCGCGTGAAGGAAGCGCTCTCCCAACTGAGCTAACCGCCCCCCGGCAGATCACTGCTGCGTGCTGGTGCCGAGGGCGGGATTCGAACCCGCACGAACCAAAATGGTCACTAGCCCCTCAAGCTAGCGTGTCTACCAATTCCACCACCTCGGCAACCGCGCTATAAGTATACCCAACTACGAACCGCCAAGTCAAGACTATCTGCATGATTCGCAGGTGCCGACCTTGGTCACGGAGAAATTTCGTGCCGTTACATACCACCAATAACGTGAACCAGCAAGCCACAACAAACAAGGAGTGGACTGTGGATGCCTGCCAGTATGACCTCCCGGGAACGCATCATGGCTGCCCTCAGTCGCCAGGAGCCGGACCGCGTACCCATCGCCATGCGCGGGATGGAACCACTGAACCACCTGTGGAACGATCCCTTTGAACGCGTCATGGTCCTGCGCGAGCGCTTCGGAGTCGACGACTTCCTCTACCTCTCCTACGCATGGGTCTACGAGCCTTGTGTTGTGGAAAACAGGCAATGGAAAACGTACGGCGACCACAACCAGTATCCCTTGCTGGTTACCGATTACCACACGCCGGCCGGGACCCTGCATGCCGAGGTGTTCATGAGTGATGACTACTACACGGATCGCCTCAACCTGGAAGCAGACCAACTCGTGCCCCGCATGGTGGTGCGAACCATCCACGACTGTGACGATGTCGAGAAGTTCCGCTACCTGTTGGCGGCCCCCGAGGCATGCGATCTGGAGGCCTGGCGCGACACCATGCAACGCTACATCGACTTTGGTCGTCAGCAAGGCGTCCCTGTCGGCTTGTATATCCCCTCCGTCAGCGGCATCGCCATGAAGAATGTCGGGCCGCTGGAAATCGTCATGCGGGCCATGGACGGCGATCGCATGGTTCTCGAACTGCTCGATGCACTCACCGACTGGGCCTTGCGCTGGATAGACTACGGTGCCCGGTTCAAACCTGACATCATATACTACTCCGCTTGCTACGAATCGACCGACTTTTGGTCACCTGCGCTGTTTCGCCGGCTGTTTGCTCCTGTCCACAGGCAGCTTGCCCACCGTGCCCACGCCTATGGAATGAAGTACATTATCTACATGACAACCGGCGTGGAAGGCTTGATCGAGCAGTTCAAGGGACTGGGTGTAGATGCCCTCTACGGGTGGGACTCGACGCCGCCGGGCAGTGCGGGCTTTGATATCTCCAGGCTCAAGCAGGTACTGGGTGATGAAGTGGCCCTCTGGGGCGGCATCTCCCCGACCTTCGTGGTGGAGCGCGGCACGACGCAGCAGGTGCGTGAAGACGTCCGCAGGCACATCCAAGCCTTGGCCCCGGGCGGAGGTTATATCCTCTGCACTGCCGGCTCGGTTTACTTCGAGGACGAGGCCGGCTTCAGCGGCAAGAAGCGCAACGGCACCCCCCATACCTCTCGTGCCTACCGCAATCTGCTCACCTTGTTCCAGGCCGGTCTCGAATACGGCAGGTACCCGATAGCCCTGTAATCTCTTCCTGTTGGCCGTGAAGTGCCTCCGACAACTCTGCAGCGAATTCCCTGCGGCCATCCGGGGTGCCGGCTTGCCCACGTCGCCAGCCGACATCTGAGCCTGCGTTGTATCCTCTGCCGGCCGCGGGAAGGGAACCTGCACTGCGTCCTCGAAATAGGCACGCACCCGGCTACGATCTTATGGTGGGAGGAATTATCCACTCGAAAAGGAGAGCCTGCAATGGACATCGGCATTCACACTGGCCCGTTCCGCGACAAGACGCTTGATGAAATTATCAAATTCGCCGGCGACAACGGCTTCGGCGCACTTGAAGTGATGGCAGGAGCCGGCTCCGGCCATATTGATGTCGCCGTCTTCAGCGAGCAAGAAGCCGCGCGCATCAAGGATCTGCTCCAGCAGCACGGCATCCGCATCAGCAGCCTGGGCGTCTATGCCCAGAACAACGCCGACCCCGATCCCGACAAGCGCCGCCGCGCCGCTGACACGCTCAAGCAGGGCATTGACGCTGCCGTGCTCCTTGGCGTTGACGTGGTATGTACCCTTGGCGGCATGCCCGTGCCGGGCAAAACCAAGTTCGAGACCATCGAGCAGGACTTGGCCGAGTTCTTTCCCCCCGTCTGTGACTATGCCGCCCGGCATGGCGTCAAGATCGCCCTGGAAAACTGGTTCGCCACCAACCTCCAGGGCCTGGAACACTGGCAGCGCCTGTTCGATGTCGTGCCCCACGAAAACTTCGGCCTCAACTTCGACCCCAGCCACCTCATCTGGCAGGGCATTGACTACCTGGCGGCCGTGGACCACTTCGCCGACCGTATTTTCCACACCCATGCCAAGGATACCGAGATACGCCGCGACCGGTTGCGCTGGCTGGGCAGCCTCGAAGACGGCTGGTGGCGCTACGTGATCCCCGGGTTCGGCGCAATAAGCTGGGGTGAGTACATCTGCGCCTTGCGCCGCATCGGCTATGATGGAGTCCTCTCCATCGAGCACGAGGACTCCACGTTCTCGGCCGAAGAGGGTTTCATCGCCGCCCGCAAGTTCCTCCAACAGTTCGTGTAAGCCAGCATCATCGCCCGCTGCTTGATCCGGCGCCGGCTGCTTGTATGCGGCCGGCGCCGCCGTTACTGCCCAGTGTTGCCCTATGCCTCTGCTGCCCTGCGGGGTCCGGCCAATCTCAAAAAAACTTTAATTTTTTTGTGCCTTGAGGTGTTTTAGAGTTTATCTTGAGAATTATTGGGTATTATAGTAAACAAAACTTGACAGTGATTTGCCTGTACTCTGGCGGGGGAGCCAAGAACAACACCATCTCTTGGCAGGAGGGAGCAACACAATGGCAACGGCAAACTCGATGATAGAACTGTTGAAGAGCGGGCAGATGATGGCTATCTGCCATATATGTGACCATGAATTCACGCCCGAGGAGTTTCTGAAACTGGAGGGCAGGCAGTGCCCGTACTGCGGCCGCAACGGTGTCGGCTTCATGGTCCCGCATGGTCGCGAGCTGGAGCACGTCCGCTCAAGCCGACCTCCCGCACCGGTCCGTGTGCCCAGTGCGGTAGCCTGAGTTCAGCTCCTAATCGGCGCTGTCAGGTCGCTTCCTGGTCACGGCTCACCAGTTCGACGCCGAATTCAAACTCCAGGTCCACCTCGAACAGCCGCTGCCAGGGCAACGTGACATGCGTCTGTTCCAGCTCGGCCAGCAGCACGCCGCTGCGATGGCCGGGTGGCCCGATCTCCACGCACTGGTGACCCAGGAACTGCTCGATCCACAGATCGGCAGCCGCCTGGGTCAACATGTCTCCCACCATCTGTTCGGCTGCGCGCGTGCTTTCCTGCAGGTCGAAGATTGAGGTGCGCAGCAACTTCACCACGTGCTCGGTAACCTGGGGCCGGACTTGTGTCTGGTACAACCAGTCGTCAACAAACCGCGTGAACAACAACTGAACGTGGGCCTTCTCCGCATTGATCAGCGAATTGAGCAGTTCCAGGTACCGCATCGGCGAAATGCCCGTCAGCAGTTGAGCCAGGTCAAACGCACCCTTGTCCTGGAGGGCTATCAGCCGCAGGGTGCCGTGGGCCAGGGCCGAGCCCAGCGCGTTGCTGGCCGTGTTCCAGGCGGCGTAGGAAAGCAGCCGCGGCAATTCTATCCCGGCTTCAATCAGTGCCTCGCTGAACGCATCTTCCGCCCCGTTGGGAAAGGCCGCATCGCAGATTACTACCCCCCGCTCGGTGCTTATCTCCTTGATCCGGCGTGCAAACTGCTCTAACAGCGGCCGTCGCGCCTGGATGTCTGCCTCCTGGCGGCGGCAACCTGCGGGCGGATTGATGGCCAGCACCAGGTCGGGTTCCTCGTCCTCGCCGGCTGGGTGAACACCCACCGCCTGCATGTGCGCCGCTACACTTTCCGCAAACGGCCGGTCCTCGAACTCCGCTATGTGGCGCCCATCTTCCCCCGGCGGGTACATTATCTTCACCGCCGTGGATTTCAGCATGTGTGCGTGGATGAAGCGCACCAGCAGCATTGCCGCGACCTCGTCGGCACCCGGAAACATCAGTACGCGGTCAGCAACCTTGAGCTTGTCAGCTAGCTGTCGCAGCCGCTGCTGCTCGCCTTGGTGCAGGCCGAACTGTGCCGCATCCTCCTGGCACAGCACCAGCATGTCCAGGTTGCCGGCGGCCACCTCCTCGATGGCGCGCTGATTGATCTGGTGGTTGCGCCCCCGCACCGCCAGGTACTCTCCCAGCACGGCGGCCGGAATCTGTTGCTCGAGCTGCCGCAGTTCCGCCGCTGCCTGCGCATCGCCGCCCTCAGCCACGACTCCCGACAGCTCCGAGTATCGCCGCACCAGCTCCCAGTAGCGCGCCGTCTCGTCGCTGCGGGCCGTGATAGAAAGCCTCATGATTACGTTGAAGGCGTAGATGGTCAGATGCGGGGCGCGCGCCCGAATTGCCGATAATATGTTGAGCCGCTCTTGCGCCAGCGCGGTCCGCACGTTCGCCCCCCGCGACGCCACCAGCCCCCCGTAAGCCAGCATGTCCAGGCTCAGCACCGCGCAGTCCACAGGCTCCACCACCTGCCCCAGCACCCAGGCGCCGATCGCCTCGGGGTCACCGGCCGTCTTGAAATGCCCCAGCAACTCGCGGGGAGGGGTCACCAGTTCATACCCCACCATCTCCGCCAGCAACCGCGGCATCCTCAGGTTGACGGGGCGGTCATCGAGGGGAACCAGAATTATGCGGTGTAGCCTGTGCCTCAGACCCATCCTGCTGCCTCCTTAGCCTGCTGGCGCATTCACAACCGGTCCAGCGCCTGCCGAAACCTGAGCGTAACCTGCTCTATGCCCGCCGCCTCTTCTCCGGTCACGATAACCCCGATCAGTATCGCCCGCACCCCCACCTGCGCCAGGATGCCGACTTCCTCGGGCAGTATCCGCCGTTGGGTGGGGACCATCACCGGCAGTTGCGGCCAGCGATCCACTATGCTGCTGTAGGCTGCTATGTCCGCGGCGTTGAGCGGCCGGCCGTACTCATCGGCCTGCACTATCGAGGCCTCGATCATTTCGGCCAGTCCCGCCACGCCCGCCAGGTCAAATCCGCCGCTCATCTGCTTCGGCCCCAGGGCCACCATCACTGACATCTTCCCGCCCCATGCCAGCATCCACGCGGGCATGTGCTCCACGTACGCGTCAAAAAAATCAACGCCCATCTCGTCCAGGCGCTTCATCTCATCCGCGGATGCCATGCGCTGATCGTCGCCGGGGACGATCCCTACCGGCAGGCCCAGGCCGACCACCTGGTCGAGAAACTCGGCTTCCTCGTCCAGGCTTCCAAAGTATCTGCCGCTGGCGTGGTGATAGGCGTTGATGTGAACCTTCAGCCCTTCTGCTCCTCCGGCCACCGCCGCCTTGGCCAGTTCCATGTCGTTGCGTGGCAAGCTTACCACCAGGGCCGGCTTGCCACTCTTCAGCCGGCTCAACAGTTTTCCGCATTCGTTGTTCATCAATTCACCATCTGTACGCTGCTACGTTGCGCCCTCGGCACTTGACGTCAGTACCAGCTCCCAGAACCTTTGGTGACCGTACAACGGCACAGCAGTGGGAATGATCGCTTCACCCTGCTGGGCGATGAACTGGCGGAAGGCCGGCGGTGCGAACGTATCCAGCTTGATCTCCGGCACCACTCCGTGTGCCGCCTGCAGGAGGCGCTGCACCGTGGCACCGTTTTGGAGGCCGGACAATACCACTATCAGGCGTGTAGCTTCCTGCTGCCGCGGCCATGCCACACCGACTACCTCCACCGCCGCCTCAACACCCTCCTCGATCACCGCTTGCAGGGCTTGGATGAGCGGGCCCCGCTGCGGATCCTTGCGCAGTTGCTTTGCCTCCTCCAACGAGGCCAGCGACAGCCACAACTGCGCCGCCGCACCCCGCGCCAGCCGGCACTTCACCTCGCGGCGCGGCTTGTCAGTGGCGATGACTTCCATCTGTTCCAGGGCGCGAATATGCGCGTAGGTGGGCTGGTACGACAGCTCGATACGCCGGCATATCTCCGAAATGCTTAACGGCTCGCCGGCTGCTTCCTTCAAACATCTTATCACCTGCAAGGCTGACAAGTAACGCATGACTCTCTACCCCCTGCCACGGGCCAGAATGTCGTCCACGGCAGAGCAATGCGGATGTGCGTCACGTCCTTGAGCGCCACGTCGGCTATCGCCGGCAGTGGCGCCCCTGGTTGCAAGCTTGCTCGTATCCACCATACCTTGCCCAGCGGCGGCCTCTTCATCCCGGCAGGCGCCGCCGGGTCGAACGCTATCCGTGGCAGCAGACCCCATTCACCGCCCTTGATACGGGCTTGTACCTGGCACCGGGATAGAACCCGCCGCAACCAGTCGGCGTGGCGCCCGGTGATGTCATCCACGCGGAAACTCGGCACTATCGCTCCGCCAAAAAGCGGCATCACACCCTCCCATGACGGTTGCCGGGCATCGACCGGCCCCACAACCATCCATTGTGTCTTCTCTCGCACGTACCATAACTCGGGGCTGGACGCATGCCCTCGCGGTATGATCTGGAACCCGCCCACGTAGCCGACCGGCGACGTGGAAATGTCAATCACTCCCGGGTGATTGGCGCGGATACGCCCGCAATCAGCGTCAATATCGCCCGCAAAACGTCCTACGCCCCACACCGGACACAGCACTTGCCCTATGACCGTCGTCCTGCCCTCACAATCAACTGTCTTGATAAGCCCGCCGAATTTGTTTTCAAACTCGATGTACCGCAACCGATTGCTGTCGCCCCGGCGCAGGATGACGATAACGTCGCCGTCACGCGGGCTGTAATCGGCTTGCAGTGCTTCCAGCCGTCCTTGTCGTACGATGCGCACCGGCGAGTTCACGTACGGCCCCAGCCCTCCGCCGAAAATCCACTCGCCGGCCGCGATGTCGGTCCCTATCACCGAACCGGCCTTGCGGGTAGCCGCACCTCGCACCTTCCCTGCCGGCACCACGCTGAAGGTGACGGCCCGCCCCGTCTGCGGATCATTGGCCACCTTGATATGAACGGCATTGACCGCGGTGGCAGCCACCGCACTGTCCTGCGCCCACTTGCCCGCCGTAAAGCCGCTGCGGTTCACCTGCAGCGCCGGGCGGCTCACCGCCCCGACGCGCAGCCACGTCCGCCCCCGGTCGCGGCTGACTGCGATCTCGCCGCCGACCGTGTTGACTATGCGGATGCGAAGCTCCTCGGTCAACCCGCCGCCCGTCCCGCCGTCGCCCTGCGCCC
>JALGVG010000042.1 GCA_029819875.1 Candidatus Zipacnadia bacterium
ACGGTGTGCCCGCCGGAGGCGATGAGGCACAAGGAGGGCATCAGGTCGGCGGCTGCGGGTCGGCAGCCGGGCTCATGTATGAAGTTGGCCATGACATGGCCTTCGAGATGATTGACCCCGACGATCGGCAAGCCGGCGGCGATGGCGTAACCTTTTGCCGCACTGACGCCGACGAGCAGGGAGCCGATAAGTCCCGGCCCCTGGGTGACGGCGATGAGTGCCAGGTCGCGGTGCCGTACCCCTGCCGCGGCAAGGGCTTCATCCACCACCAGCGTGATGACCTCGGCATGCTTGCGGGAGGCGATTTCGGGGACGACACCGCCAAAGCGGGCGTGGAGGTCATGCTGGGATGCCACCACGTTGGAGAGAATCTCGCGTCCGCCCCGCACCACCGCGGCCGCGGTCTCGTCACACGAGGTTTCGATTCCCAGCACCAGGCTTTCAGATGTCAATTCTAAGCACATAATCGTGTGTCCTCTGCCAATGCTTCGCCAAGTCGGCAAGAGCCTGGATACGGGCGGCGGAGTTGAGGTCGCTAATGGATACCTCGACGGCGTCCTCGCGGGTGTCGGTGTAATAGCCGGGGCGGATCCGTACCAGTTGGAAGCCGAGTTTTCGGTACAAGCGGGCGGCCGGTTCGTTGCTGATGCGGTATTCGAGCACTGCATACCTGGCGCCGAACCTGGCGGCCTGCGAGAGCAAGGTGAGCATGAGAATTTCGCCGATGCCACGGCGCCTGTAGGGGGCATCCACCGCCAACGTGCCGATGTGGGCTTCGCTGGCAAACAGCCACATTCCCGTGTAGCCGACCAGCTCGCCGTCTATCTCGGCGACGAGGTAGAGCCGGTCGGCGGAGGGGACCAGGTCGCATTCGAACATCTCCCGCGGCCACGGGGTGGGGAAGGAGATGACTTCTATGCGCATTATGGCAGGCAGGTCATCGAGTGTTGCACGACGGATCGTCAAACTCGGGCGGCCGGAAGGTGAGTTCATGGCAGCCTCCCATCGAGGCGCAAGTCTACGCCATGGGTGCGTTCCGCCTGGGATTTCCCCACGTAGAAGGGGCGCAGGAACAGGTGTTCGTCGCCTCGGGCGGTTGCAATGCGCCCGGCGGCGAGGGCAGCGATAGTGGCGGCGCGCGGGCAGCCGCCTTCTACAACCAGTGTGCCCGCGGCAGCCACCTGCGCCCGGCCGTAGTCGGAGGCAACGACCCTGGGAGCGGCTGCCACCTGCACAGAGCCGTCATCGCGCGCGAGGAATTCACTCAGATACAGCCTGTCCCTGCGGGCAGGCTGAAACACCCACACCCGCTGGCCGGGTGCCGGGCCCGCTTCAACGGCCAAGGCCAGGGCGGTGGAGACCCCGACAAGGGGTAGCTGCAGGCAGTGGGCGATGGCCTTGGCGGTGGCCAGGCCCACGCGCAGCCCGGTGAACGAACCCGGCCCCAGGGACACGGCGACGGCGCCAAGCCCTGCAGCAGCCAGCGACGGCACCTCGGCAAGGGCCAGGATGCGCGGGGCCAGTTGCTCGCACAAGCTCATCTTGCTGGGGAATACGTCTTCGGCCAGCGTTTGCCCGTCATGGTATAAAGCGATGCTGCTGGGATCGCCGGATGTCTCCAGGGCCAGTATTTTCATTGTTCCAGCTCCGCTGCAAGCTGTCGCCAGCGCTCACCGCTTCCGCTTATTGAGATGACACGCCTGTCATCCGCGAACTGCATCTCCACGACGATGGCATCGGGGGGCCACAGCGGACGGACACGCTCGGCCCATTCCACCGCCACCACGCAGTGATCGGCGAAATCCCAGATGCCGATATCGTGCAGTTCGTCCGCGTCAGCGATGCGGTAGGCGTCCACGTGGCAGAGGGCCGGGCGACCGGGATGATAGCGCATGATGATAAAGGTAGGGCTGGTAATGTTGGCTTCGATGCCCATGCCAGCCGCCAGGCCCTGAACGAAGCAGGTCTTGCCGACGCCCAGGGGGCCGACGAGGGCCACGAAGTCGCCGGCCACAAGCAAGCGCCCAAGGCGGGCAGCCAGGATCCGAGTGTGCTCCGCACCGGCGGAAGAGACGACGAGCGGTGGCGGAATGTTGGCTGTACACGCTGTTTCTTCTTGTTTGCGGGTCATCTTTGCCGCCGTCAGAGCCCAGGGCCGGCATTTCCCCGCAGGGCCCTCGTTAATTGACAGTGCCCGGGGGCTATGTTACCATCCAGTTACGCGACGCCCGCTGCGGTGGGCGTTGTCCCCTATACGGGAAGGGATGATACGAAATGAGGTTGCGTCTTGTCAATTACGCGGTGCGAGGGGCAGAGGAGCAAGCCGTGGGAGTGCTGGCCGAGGAGTTCGTTGTGCCGCTGAGGCGACTGCTGGAAGCCTGCCCGACCGTGACCCTGCCGGCGGGGGGGATCAACCAGGCGCTGGACGTGCTGACGTATTGATGATCGCCCGCGAGAAGGTGAAGCTGCTGCCGCCCGTGCGCCCTGCCAAGTTGTTCTGCTTGGCCGGAAACTTCATGTCTCACGTACAGGAGAGCAAGTCGAAGATCGGGGCGGCGGAGGCGAAAAGGGTGCCGGAAACTCCCCGCATCTTCATGAAACCTCCCTCCACCACGTTGCGGGGCGACGGGGAGCCCATTGTGTTGTCACGCAGTTCCACATTCGTGGACTACGAGGCGGAGATGGCGGTAGTCATCGGCAAGGCGGGACGGCATATCAGTGCCGACGAGGCGATGGAGTACGTGGTGGGCATAACCTGCTTCAATGATGTGTCCGAGCGCCGGCTCAGCATCTGGCCGGTGACGGAAAGAAGCCCCTGGGATCGCTTCTTCGACTGGTTGAACGGCAAGTGGATGGACGGCTTCGCGCCCATGGGGCCGTGCGTAGTACCGATAAGCGAGGTTGACGACATCCATAACTTGCGGATAAGACTGTATCTGAACGACCAGCTAATGCAGGACGCCAGCACGTCCGATATGATATTCAGCGTGCCACAAACCATAGAGTACCTCAGCCATGTGCTGACATTGGAGCGAGGAGACGTCATCACAATGGGAACCCCCTCCGGTGTAGGCTTCCCGCGCGGAGTGCAGTTGCACGACGGTGACGTGGTGCGGGTCGAGTTGGAAGGGGTGGGGGTGCTGACGAATCCGGTAGTGGCAGAATAGCCGATGCAGAGGTGACAGCAAGATGGCGGTATATCTCCCCACCGGTGCGGTGGGTAACGGACGGGTGCTGGCCACGATAGGCAGTGCAGGGGAGATAATGACATTCTTCTATCCCCATATAGACTTCGCACAAAATATCCATGAGTGTTTGCCGTGCCTGTACGTGGGTGAGCCCGGGCACGGCGTTTTTCATTGGACTTTCGGCCCCGAGTTCTCCAAGCACCAGGAGTATCTTCCCCTCAGTAACGTGCTGCGGACCGAGCTGCGCCTGTCCACGCCGCCGCTGAGCCTGGTATTCGAGGACTTCTGCCCGCCCCAGGAGAGCGCACTGGTGCGGATAGTAAGGTGCAAGAACGAAGGCAGCGGGCCGCTGACGGCCACGTTCATGCACTATTTCGACCTGCGGTTGGGGGAGGTGGCGGGCAAGCAGGCGGTGCGCTACAATGCCCTAGAGGGGTACGTGCTGCAGTACTTTCGGGATTTCGTGATAGCCGTCGGGGGCAGTCGGCCGGATATATGGCGATGCGGCAAGGCGTGGGGGGATCAGCCCCAAAGTGCCAAGCAGGACCTGTACGACGGCCACCTCAATGGGCAGCCGGAGGACATAGGGGACGTAAACTTCGCCCTGGGCTGGCACATGAGACTGGGAACAGGGCAAAGCCGGCAGATAGAGATATTTATGTGCGCGGACAAGAGCAGGGAGCGCACCTCCAGGAACCTGCCGCGCCTGATCAAGACAGGAGCAACAGCCCTCGAAGAGAAGACCAGGCAGTCCGATGCTGCGTTTGTAAACCGCAGGCGACCGGTCCGCGTGCCGCCGAGATTTGAGCAAGCGTACGTACGATCGCTGCTGGCGCTGTCATTGCTGGCCGATGTGGACGGCGGCGCCATCATTGCAGCCCCCGAATTCGACCCCAGCTACGAACGATGCGGCGGCTACGGGTACTGCTGGCCGCGCGACGCAACGCTGGCTGCGCTGGCGCTGAGGGCGGCAGGGTACCCGGAATATCTGCAGCGGCTGGCAGGGTGGTACCAGCGCACGCAGCTTGGTGACGGGCTGTGGGCACAGCGGTACTGGTCGGAGGGACAAATTGCGGCCTCGTGGTCGCTGCGGGAGGACTTCTACCAGATAGATGAGAGTGCAACGGCATTGCTGGGGCTCAGCATATATGTCCAAGATGACCCGGAGAGCTTGCCGCAGATGTGGCCGGCTATCGAGAAGGCGGCCGAGGCGCTGACTGCCAGAGTGACGCCTGACGGATGGCACCTGCCGGCCTGTGACCTGTGGGAGACCTACTGCGGCGCATTTGCCTACAGCAACGCCGCCGTCAGCGCCGGTCTGCGACAGGCAGCGGTTGCGGCGCAAATAGGCGGGTGCCGGGATTTGAGCGAACGGTGGGCGGCGGCGGCCGAGGCGACGCGGCAGGCGACGATCAGCTCGTTCAACGGCAGCTACTTTCCGCGAGGGCTGGCCAGTGACGGGCAAGTAGACCCGGTGGTTGATTCCTCGGTTCTCGGTGTGGTCACACCGTTTGATCTATTGAGGGCCGACAATCCCGAGCACAGAAGGATGATAGAAGCCACCGTAGAAGTGATAGAAAGCCGGCTGGGGCAGAGGCTGGACGGCGGGCGCGGGATACGACGGTACGAGGGCGATTGCTACCTGGGCGGGGTCATCGGGTGCGTAAACACGCTGTGGCTGGCCTTGGTGCTGCTGAAAGTGTCGCGCAGCTACAGGCAAGAGGACCCGGCGCGGGCGGAGGCTGCACGGCAACGCGCGGCTTGTTATGTGGATTTCTGCCTGGAGCATGCAACGCCCACCGGGCTGCTGCCGGAACTGATAGGGACGGCAGATGACACGCCGTATTGGGCGGCGCCGCATAGTTGGGCCAGCGGGCTGCTTGTGGAATGCGTGCTGGAGATGGACGAACCGGGCGGCTGAGAGGGCCGGCAATTTTGGGTGCCCATAAGGTGCAATAAATAAAGGTCAAGTAGGTGATCGCGCCGAACAGCATGGACAATTGACGGCCACAATAGCCGAGATAACCGACAATCTGCGTAGCCTGGAAGATCCTGGCAGTTCTCGACCATAGACCGCCGGTGGGCATCATAAGCAAACAGGAGGTAGGAGCGATGGTCAGAGATTTCGGCAGGGAGGCAGACGAGCTTCGCCAGGCGTTTGAGTCGGCAGTTGAGCATTCGGACTTGTTGGCAATACGCAGAGTGTTACGGGATTTCATAGAGCTGGCGGCGGACAACCTCGAGCAGCAGCCGGAGACGCTCACCGCAATGAACACGCTGGCCAACGTGCTGGATGACCCGGGGACGATCGAAATGATCAAGCGTGTCGGGGTTGAGGAATCTCCGTTTGTAATGGCGGAGCAGGAGTTGCTGGAGCGGTTGCGGGAGCTGCCGGTGAACCTGATCATGGTGGCGCCCAGGAAGCTGCAAGCCGTCATATTCGTGGCGCAGCGCCGGTTCGACAAGGCGGTGGCCCTTGGGGAAGAAGCGGCCTTTGCCGTGGCGTTGGCGCTGCGGGCGCAGATGGGGGTTCGTCCGCGCCGCATCGAGCAGATCATGGCGGCACTGGCCGGGGCCAAGCAGGAGGTAGTGGTCAACGCGCTGGAGTTGGTGAACGCCGACGCCAGGGCGGGAGACTTCGAGCGCTGGGACCAAAACCTGGCCCATTGGTTCGGCTCCTTGCGCGAGCCGCACCAGTTGTCCGTACTGGCGAAAAAGATGGCAGCCGGCCCGCGGCGGCTGTACGAGCCGGTCCAGCGCGCATACAGGCGATTGATGGAGCTGCGCAACGTCCTGGGCGGCATGACGCTCATCTCCGAGCCGGAATTAAGCTTGCTGCGCAAGGCGGCCGGCGGGGAGATGAGCGAGGAGGAAATAGAGGCCCTTTGCAGCCGGTTTGCGGCAGTGGACGTGCAGAGTCTGAAGGGTAAGAGAGGGCTGTTTGTAAGCAGAACATTCGTGGAAGTGTTGATGGATGTATTCAATGTTGTGTGCGGCCCGCACGGAGGGCGGTACACGACAACGTTGCCGGCCAGCAATCACTTCGTGGCAACGACATCAAGCGGGCAGGGCGATGCGAACCTGCCCGAGTTGGCGGTCTGGCGACTGGGACGGGACGAGTACGTGGTGCTGAGAAGTGAATGAGGCGGGAGGGCGACGAGGGCACGAAACGAGAAGGGCTTTATGGATATTCGGGTAATTCATTGCGATTACTTGATAATCGGCTCAGGCATTGCCGGCCTGTGGACTGCCATCCATCTGCCTGCTGACAGCAAGGTGGCGGTTGTCACCAAGAGCGGCTTGCGCGAGAGCAACACCGAATATGCTCAGGGCGGCATTGCCGTGGCCTTGTGCCCGATGGATACGCCGGAGTTGCACAAGCAAGACACCTTGGAAGCAGGTGCAGGGCTGTGCGACGAGCCGGCGGTGGATGTACTGACCCGCGAAGGCCCCGAGGCGGTTCATGAGCTGATAGACCGGGGGGCGCAGTTCGACCGCCGCAATGGGACACTGCTGTACGGACGAGAGGCGGCGCACAGAACGGGCCGGATAGTGCACGCGCACGGCGATGCCACGGGAGCGGAGGTGGAGAGGGTGGCGGTCGAGGCCGTGCAGGGGATGGAGATGGTGACCACATACGAACACACGGCGGCCGCTCGACTGCTGATCGAGGATGGAGAGTGCGTGGGGGCGGAGGCGATACAGTTTCCAAGCGGCCAGCGGCTGCGTTTTGTCGCCAGCAGCACGCTGGTGGCCACCGGCGGCGTGGGGGCGTTGTTCATGTACACAACGAACCCGCCGGTAGCGACCGGTGACGGCATGGCGTTGGCGCTGCAAGCCGGCTGCACCATGCAGGACATGGAGTTTGTGCAGTTTCACCCCACCGCCTTGGCGGCCGAAGGCTATCCGAAGTTTCTGATCTCGGAGGCGGTGCGCGGCGAGGGGGCGGTGCTGATAAACAACGAGGGCCGCGCCTTCATGCGGGATTACCACGAGCTGGCCGACCTCGCACCGCGGGACGTGGTAAGCCGCGCCATCCATGCAGAGATGCGCAAGCAGGGCGGGGAGTATATACGGCTGGATTTTTCTCCAATCCCGCAGGCGCGGATAAAGGAACGCTTCCCCGGCATCCTGGAGGGGACGCGCCAGCGAGGGTTCGACCCGTTACGCGAGCCGGTGCCCGTTACTCCGGTGGCCCACTACATGATGGGCGGCATCGCCTGCGACCTGTACGGAAGCACGACGATACGGCGGCTGTTCGCCTGCGGGGAGTGTGCCAATTACGGCGTACACGGTGCAAACCGGCTGGCGAGTAATTCGCTGCTGGACGGACTGGTATTCGGCAAACGGGCGGCGGGGCGGATGTCACAACTGGAGAAGCTTGCCACCGACAAGCGCCGGCGGGCTGCGGGCCGGCCGGCGGAGCCGATAGCAGCCGGCGACGAGGCTTGGTGCGAGGAGATCCGGCGGGTGATGTGGGAGGAGATCGGAATTATCCGCACCGGCGAAGGGATGCGCGAGGCGCTGGGCTACCTCACGGAGCTGTGCAGCCGGATCAGGGAGGAAATCGCACCGTCGCAGGCGGCGATGGAGGCCGCGAACATGGCACGGGTGGGGCGGTTAATCGCCACTGCGGCACTGGCCCGCGAGGAGTCCCGCGGTGCTCACTACCGCACTGATTTCCCCCATCCCCGCGAGGAATGGCGGCGCCACATTCTCATCACCCTCCAACCCGGCGGTTCCCTGGGCATTGACTATCGGCCGGTGGCAACGTATTGAGGCCGCAAATACGCGGGCAGTTCCCGGTTTCCGCCTGCCGCACGGCAGGAGAGGTCAGCGGCGACGGCCCCGGGGGCGGCTTGCGGCACTGCGATATGCGGCAGTCGCTCCGGGTGGCTTGACCGGCCCGCGCGGGGTGTGTTACACTGAAATTACACTAGCAAGTGACCAGGTCGCGGAATAAGCAACGGCGATGACGGGGAGGAGTAGGCGGTCCCCGCGGTCCCAGCGAGCCGGTGAGAAGGTGAAAGTGCCGGCGGCTGCGCCCGCCGAAGGTCGCCCCTGAGCTGCCGGGCTGAACCCTAGTAGGCCCGGCCGGGTACGCCCGATACAGCGCCCAAGTGCCGCCGTAATGCGGCGGAAGATGGGTGGTACCGCGGGTGGTCCGAGAGCCTCTCGTCCCAGATGTGGGCGGGGGGTTTTTGAATGTTTGGCAACAGCGAGACGGCGTTGCAGATAGTGAAACAGGAGAGATGAAGACGATGGCGCAGGAAATGCCCAAGGCATACGAGCCGCACAGCGTGGAGGCCAAGCAATATGAGTACTGGATGGAGCAGGGGGTTTTTCGCGCCGAGGTGAACCCCGACAAGCCCCCGTTTTGCATCGTTATCCCCCCGCCGAACGTGACGGGCGTGCTTCACATGGGTCATGCGCTGGACGAAACGATCCAGGACCTGCTGACGCGGTGGAAGCGGATGAGTGGGTTTGAGGTATTGTGGTTGCCGGGCACGGACCATGCCGGCATCGCCACCCAGAACGTGGTGGAGAAGATGCTGGCCGAGGAGGGGACCAGCCGACAACAGATCGGCAAGGAGGCGTTCGTGGAACGAACGTGGCAAGTGGCCAAGGAACACCACCGGGTCATCGTACAGCAGCTCAAGCGCCTGGGGTCATCGGTTGACTGGAGCCGCGAGCGGTTCACGCTTGACGAGGTGTGCGCAAGGGCGGTGCGCGAGGCGTTCGTCACCCTGTACGAGCAGGGGCTGATATACCGGGGTGACTACATGATCAACTGGTGTCCGCGCTGCCACACGGGGCTGTCGGACCTGGAGGTGGAAGATACTCCCACCCAGGGGCACTTGTGGTACATCCGGTATCCGGGCAGTGACGGCGGGCCGGGCGTGGTGGTGGCCACGACGCGGCCGGAAACAATGCTGGGCGACACGGCCGTGGCGGTGCACCCGGATGATGAGCGATACAAGCAGCTTATCGGCACAAGCGTTCGCCTGCCGTTGATGGAGCGGGACATTCCGGTCGTGGCTGACGACTGGGTGGACCCGGAGTTCGCCACCGGAGCGGTGAAAGTGACGCCTGCCCATGACCCCAACGACCTGGAGATCGGCCGGCGGCACAACCTGCCTTCAGTGGTAGTCATCGGCAACGACGGTGCGATGACCGAGCAGGCAGGCCGCTACGCCGGACTGGACCGCTTCGAGTGCCGCAAGCAAGTGGTAGCTGACCTGCAGGAGCAGGGGCTGCTGGTGCGGGTGGAGGAGTACGAGCATGTCGTGCCGCGGTGCAGCCGCTGCAACACGGTAGTGGAGCCGCTGGTGTCAACCCAATGGTTTATCAAGATGAAACCGCTGGCCGAGGAGGGGCTGGAGGCGGTGCGGTCGGGCAAGGTGCGCTTCATACCGCAGCGGTGGACCAAAGTCTACTGCGATTGGCTGGAGAATATCCGCGACTGGCCCATCTCCCGGCAACTGTGGTGGGGGCACCAGATACCGGTATGGCATTGCCGCAAGTGCGGTGAAATGACGGTCAGTCGCCAGGATCCCAGCGCGTGCGCCCACTGCGGCAGTGACCAGATCGAGCGCGACCCGGATGTGCTTGACACGTGGTTCAGTTCGGCGTTGTGGCCGATTTCCACGCTCGGCTGGCCGCAGCAGACGCCAGAACTGGAGTACTTTTACCCCACCAGCGTGCTGGTGACAGGCTACGACATCATCTACTTCTGGGTGGCACGAATGATCATGTTCGGCTGCCACCTCAAGGGGGAGGTGCCGTTTCGCGAGGTGTTCATCCACGGGCTGGTGCGGGACGAGACGGGACGGAAGATGAGCAAGAGCCTCGGCAACGTGGTCGACCCCATCGGGCTTATAGAGCAGTACGGGGCGGATTCGCTGCGCTTTGCCCTGCTGCAGCTCATCACCCACGGCCAAGACCTGACCTACTCGCCTGACCGCCTGGTTGGTGCGCGGAATTTCTGCAACAAGTTGTGGAATGCGTCCCGGTTCGTGTTGATGAACCTCGACGAGGCAGTGACAAGCAGCGACATTCCATCGCCCGGCGAGCTGGGGCTGGCGGACCGCTGGATATTGTCGCGTCATGCTGAAATGCTGGAGACAGTGCACCGCCAGCTTGAGGCCTATAACCTGGCGCAGGCCGCCGAGGCGCTTTACGACTATGTCTGGAGTGAATTCTGCGACTGGTACGTGGAGTTGGCCAAGAACGCGTTGTACGGCGATGATCCGGGCCGCAAGAGGGCCACGCAGGCGCTGTTGCGGCGGCTGCTGGGGGAGATACTGCGCGCCCTGCACCCGTTCATGCCATTCATAACGGAGGAAATATGGCAGCGCCTCGAACCCGGCGCAGGCAGCATAGCGGTTGCACAATACCCGCAGGCGGAGGCAGCGATGCGCGACCCGCAGGCCGAGCGGCAGATGGAGACGGTGCAAAGCGTGGTGGTCGGCATTCGGCAGTTGCGGGCGGATCTGAGCATCAGCGCGGGCAAGAAAGCCGACGTGACCATAATCGCGGCCGAGGAGGAGACCGGCAACCTTCTGAGGCAAGAACAAGCAGGTATAATGAGCCTGGCTACCGTGGGCCAATTGACCGTGACAGCAGGGCCGGCGGACCCGCCGAACAATGCCATCGGCACGGTGGCGGCCGGTTGCCAGGTATTCCTGCACCTGGAGGGGGCGGTGGACGTGGCGGCCGAGGTGGAGCGCCTGCAAAAGAAGCTGGCCAAGTTGCGGGCGGACAAGCAGCGCAGTGAGGCGAAGTTGAGCAACGAAAAGTTCGTCACCGGCGCGCCCGCCGAGGTGGTGGAACGCGAGCGCCGGCGGCTGGAAGAGACGCAGGCCGATATCGCCAAGCTGGCAGTGCAGTTGGAGGCGTTGGAGCAGTTCGGCGCCGACTAGTCGGGCCAACAAGAGGCGGTGCAAAGGACGAGCACACCCGCATAGCCGGCCGACAATAGCGGGGCCTGGCACCAGAGAAGATGCGGTCGGCGGTGAGCCGGCCTGACAAGGAGGGAGATTGATGCTCAAGGCAATAGCGGATCGTTGCAGCGTGCGCAGTTACAAGCCCGATCCCGTGCCCAGGGAGGCACTCGAGGAGGTGCTGAAGGCGGCGCTGCACGCCCCCTCGGGGACCAATGCGCGGCCCTGGCACATTGTGGTGGTAACCGACGCGGCCAAGCGCGCGGAACTGTCGCAGCTACACCGCTGGGCGTATTTTGCCAGCGAGTCGCCCGTAGTATTGGTGTTCTGCGCGGACGTGGAGAAATCGCCACACTGGTGGATCGAGGACTGCTCGGCGGCGGTGGAGAATGCAATGATACAGGCGGTGGACCTGGGCCTGGGGACCTGCTGGATCGGGGTGAGGGGAGGCGGGCCGGGAACGGACATGAGCAGGGAAGAATACGTGCGCCGGGTAGTTGGGATTCCGGAGCGGATACGGGTATTGGCCCTGGTGACACTGGGATACCCGGCCGGGCCACTGCAGCCCAAGGAACCCGGGCCGATGGAGAACGTGCACTGGGAGCAGTGGTAAGGGCGGCTGGCGGCCCGGCAGCGCAAGGACAGCGACCAAGGTTGGGTGCAAACCAAGGGAGGAACCATCGTGACCAGCAGGGAGCGCGTGCAACTGGCCATTAACCACCAGCAGCCGGATCGTATCCCCATTGACGTAGGCGGATCGGTGGTGACCGGCATCCACGTCTTCACGTACAAGGCGCTGTGCGATTACGTGGGCCTGGAAGTGGGGCCGCCGAGGGTGTTCGACGTCTGGCAGATGCTGGCGGACGTGGACGAGCAGTTCCGGCAGTATTTCGGCATTGACGTGGCGCGGGTGGGACTGTTGCGGGTATCGTTTGGCTTTCGGAACGACCGGTTCAAGCTCTGGAAGGCATGGAACGGAATGGAGATGCTGATGCCGGCCGAGTTTGAACCGTACCAGGACGCCAGGGGAGACTTTCTCATCAAGGATGCAGCCACGCTTGAGGCCGAGCGCAAAGGGCGGGCGCCGGATGGCGGGTACTGCGACGTAGCGCACCCTGAGGCCGGCTGGACGGCACGGATGCCGCGCGGAGGATACTACTTCGACGTAATCGGCGAAACGGTCATGAGCGGCGAGCTTGAACTGGTGGACCCCGACGAGTACCGCAAGAGCCTGCGGCCGGTGCCCGATGACGACCTCGAATACATGGCCAAGCAAGCCAAGGAACTGTACGAGACGACCGACTATGCCCTGCTGGCCGACATCAGGTCGTGCGGGGTGGGACTGCCGCTCAACTTCTGTGATTGGATGGTGGCAGTGGCCACGGAGCGGGAATGGTGCCGCGAGATACTGTTGGCCGGCGCCGAGCACGGCGTGGAGTTGATGAAGCTGTATCACCAGGCGCTGGGGGACAGGTGCGCGGTGTGGCGGATATCGGGGACTGATTTCGGCAGCCAGCGGGGCGAACTGTTCCGGCCCGAGATATTTGAGGACCTCTATGTGCAGCCTTTCAGGATGGTCAATGACGCCATTCACAGCCTGACAAGCGCCAAGACCATGATCCACACGTGCGGGTCGGTGCGTAATATCATCGGCGCCATTGCCGACGCCGGGTTTGATATCCTCAACCCGGTGCAGACGACGGCCGCGAACATGGACCCTGCGGAGCTGAAGGCTGAGTTCGGCGACCGCCTGGTATTCTGGGGCGGAGGAGTGGAGACACAGGGTACGCTGCCGGACGGAACACCTGAACAGGTCGCAGCCCAGGTGCGCGAGCGCTGCGAGATCTTCGGCCGAGGCGGGGGCTTCGTGTTCAACACGGTGCACAACATCCAGGCCAACGTGCCGCCCGAAAACCTGGTCGCCATGTTTGAGGCTGTCCGCTCAGTGCAGTTGTAACCAAGGAAGAGGCGAAGGCGCCGCGCCCTGCAGGCTGCCGGATGCAACGCCGAGGGCGCGGCGCAACCTTTACACGCCGATGGCCTTCAGGTAGTCGAAACTCTCCTTGACCGAGAGGGCCGGGTCCTTGTCAGAGCGGTCCTGTTCGGCTATGACCCAATCACACCCCACCTGGCGGGCGGCATCCCAGGCCGCCGGCAGGTCTATCTCCCCTTGGCCCAACTCCACCCACCACCATTGTTCGTCGCCGTGCTTGCCGCCGTCCTTGAAATGATAGTAGCCGGCGCGGTCGGCATGGCGGTGGATGAAATCAGCGGGGTCTTCGCCGCCCATTGCCACCCAGTAGACATCAATGCACAGCTTCACCAACCCCGGGTCAGTGAGCTGGCAGAGGCGGTCGATGCCCTTGATGCCATTGAAGGAGTCGAACTCGAACCAGTGGTTGTGGTAGCAGAAGGTAAGGCCGTTGGATGCGCACAGCTCGCCGACTTCGTTGAACCGCTCGGCGGCGGCCTCGTAGGCTTGGATGGTATCCCGCTGTCCAACCCCGGAGCAGATGAGATATGGTGCGTTCATTGACTTGAGGAACTCGATATGCTGTTCGAGCAGCGACGGGTCGTTGAAATCATCGAAGCCGCAATGGATGCCGGTAAGCTGCAGACTATGGGCGGCGAAGGTATCGCGAATGAAGTCTGCTTCCATTACCTGGTGAAGGGGGCCGGTTTCGGCGCCGGCATAGCCGGCGGCAGCGACGGCACGCAACACGCCGTCGAGGTCGGTATTGGGCTTGTCACCGAAAACAATGAGTTGAACACCGAGCTGGTGTGCCACGGCAAAACCTCCTTGTAAACTGGGTTGCTGCAAAGATTCGTCGGCCGAGATGTCCAGACCTCGGCGGCGCCGTCATAACCGCTGGGAGGCATAGCGTTGCAGCAGAAGGGCTGCGATGCCGCAGACGGTGAAGACAGCGGCGAAGACCTTGAACACGAAATGGTAGTCCCCGACTGCCACTCCCAGGATCTTGGACAGCAAGACAGCGATAACGATGCCCAGTCCCTGCCAGGTGAAGAGCGCGCCGTAGGCCAGGGGCCAACGGCGGGCGTGGGAAACATCGCCCACGATGGCGGTGGTGACGACTGGAACAGAGCCGTTGAGAAAGCCGAGTGCGAAGGCAGCGACCCCCAGCGCCAGGGGGCTGCGCCAGAGGGCGGCAAGTAGCAGGGCGGCCGCGCCGCCGAAGAAGCCTGTTCCCAGCACCGTCGAGCCGCCTACCTTGTCGGTGAGAATGCCGCTGAGCAGGCTGCACAGCAAGCGCGCAAAGGGGTAAAAGATGGCCACTACCCAGATCCACTGGGGGCCGTATTCCTGCTCCACGAAGTCGCCGATGCCCAGGATGATGCCGAAGCAAAGGGAGGTGGAAGCCAGAAGGAAGGCCAGGATCAAGGCCTTGGCGCGGAACATGATGTCAACGATATCGGCGAACGAGGGGACTATGGCGGCGAGGTCAGGCAGGTTCTGGCGGGACAGGAACGGAGTAATAAGAACCCCGGGCAGTGTTATGCAGGCGGCGACAAGATACAGCATCCACGGCTGATCCTGAAAGTTGGCATAGACCTGGCCGAGCACAAACAGGCCGATAACCCATCCTGCCTGGCTGGCGGCATACAGGATACCGGTGCCGGTGCCATACAGTCGTCCGCGGTCAGCGGCATTCAGTGTCTGGATGGTGGTGCCGCCCCAGAAGGCGGCCGCCCCCCACCCCCAGATGACTGCGCCGGCGATAGCCAGCGCATAGATGCGGTGCCACGCCACGGCCATGCAGGCGAGAGTAAAAAACAGGTAAGCAGAGGAGCCGACGATTGTCCACAGCCACAGAGGCAGGCGGCGGAGCAGAAACAGGTTGCCGATGCGGAAGATCATCATCGAGCCGTAGACGGCGGCAATGACCCAGGCGCAGGCAACCGGTGACCACCCGCCCACCTTGTGCATGTACGGTAGCAGATACTGCTGCTGGGCGCCGGCGCCGGTAAACAGGAACAAGTTGATAAAAAAGAGCAACGCCAGTTCGCGTTTGAAGCTGATGGGCGAAGCCGACTTGTGCTGTGTTTGCATGGGTAGGAATTGCTTTAGCGAATGTGAATTCGTGTCCAACCTGAAACAATTCCTCGTCAGCGAGGGCAACACCTTCGCCAAGAAGGGAAACTGGAAGCTGCGGCAAGCGGCCGACGGCATGAGCGGATGCGGCACAGGTATATGGGGCGGGTAGTGTGGATCAGTGATCCAGCTTGAGGATATCGGCGTATAGCTGCTGAACCTGGCCCGCCACGCGGCGGATATCGAATAGCTGTTGCGCGCGCTGACGTCCTCTTTCCCCCATCAATCTGGCCTCTTGAGGATCTGCAAGCAGCCGGCTAAGAGCGCCGGCCAACTGCTCAGGGTCGCCGGGATCGACCAGCAACCCGGTCTGTTCGTGAACCACTATCTCGGGCACACCGCCCGAACGGCAGGCGACCACGGGCAAGCCCACCGCCATGGCTTCCACGATGGCCCGTCCAAACGGCTCGTTCTCCGAGGGCAGCACGAAAATGTCGGACAGACGCAAGAGCTGGGCGACATCCGCCCGGAAGCCCGTCCATACGACCACGTCATCCAATCCGAGGTCGCCAGCCAGGTGGTGCAGTTCCTGCTCGTAGCTGTCATCCCAGAAGGCGACCTCCCCGACAATGAGAGCCTGAAACGCCGGGCCTTCGGCGCGCAGCCGGGCGAGCGCTTCCAGCAAGGTGCGGTGCCCCTTCCAGGGCGTGAGGCGGGCGACGTTGCAGATGACAGGCACGCCGTCGCGCAGGCCGAGCCGGGCGCGCAGTTGCCGGCTTGGCGGACCGGGCGTGAAGCGATCGAGGGGGATGCCGTTGGGGATGACATGGCACTGCACGGGCCAGCCGGCGAATTGAGCGGCTACGGCGCGGGAGATGGCAATGATGTGCGGGTGACAGCGGCGCGCCGCCTGGTGCAGCAGCCTGCGGGCAGCGCCGGGGGGGAGAATGTCACGAACGTGCCACACCAAGGGCAGGCCCGCCAACCGGGCCGCTAGGCCGCCGATGAGGTGAGCCTTGAGGGTGTTGGTATGCACCAACTCGGCCCCGCAGCGCACCAGGCGGCGCTTGACACCGAGCGCCAGGCGCAACGCCTGGCTGATATCCTGGAGCCTGGCCACCAGCCTTCCGGCGACCTCGTCGCGCCTGCGTTCCAGCACGCCGAGCGGAGGGAAAACCTCGTGCAGGCCGATGGCAGGCAACAGCGGGTCGCCAAGCCACACGGCGCCGCGGGCGTGCAGCAACACGGGCTGGAACAGGGCAAGGTCGAGGTGGGCGAGCAGTTCGATGAGACTGCGCTCCGCCCCTCCGAGGTCGCGTGCTGTGTCCACGTAGGCGATGGTCGTCATTTCGTCACGAATCCGCGCCACACAGGCTCAGGATGATCGGCGCTTGTCGGCACCGATGCCGAACTCGACCAAGGCATGCTGGAAGCGTTCGGCTACATGGTCCCAAGTGAATTGCTGTTCAATGCGCCTGCGGCCTTGCTCGCCGAGCCGGCGGGCGAGCTGGTCGTCGGTCAGCACCTGGACAAGGGCCTCGGCGATCTCCTCGGGCCGCTCGGGATCCACCAGCAGGCCGTTGACCCCGTGCTCGACGGCATCCTCCACGCCGCCGGTGCGCCCGCCAATGACCGGCTTGCCGCATGCCCCGGCTTCGAGGTAGGTGAGGCCGAAGCCCTCGATTGGCTCGCCGGGCAGGTCGCGGCTGGTCATGACGAAGACGTCGCATAGGTGGTAATAGGTGGGCAACAGGCTGCGGGGCACCTGGCCGGTGAAGATAACAGTATCGTCTAGCTGCAATTGCCGGGCGAGAGCTTCCAGTTCGGGGCGCCGGGGGCCGTCACCCACAACAAGGTAACGCAGTCGCGGGACACGATCCCGCAGGCGGACAAGTGCCCGCATGACTTGCTCCTGGCCCTTGCGAGGCACAAGCCTGCTTGACGGTGAGGATGACTTTTTCGTCGGTGATGCCCAGTTGACTTTTCAACTGCGCCACGCCGGCCGCACCAGCGGCATAATCGCCGGCGGAGACGCCGGCATAGATGACCTTGACGCGCCGGGGAGGCAAGCCACGGCGTTGCATCAACCGCTGGGTGTAACGACTGATGACCAAGGCGCCGGCGGCCCGGCGGATGACGGCACGCTGTACCGCCCACTTCATCAGGTTGCCGCCGGTTTGGATGAACTCCCTGCCGTAGCCCATGACCAGGTAGGGGAGACGCAGCCGCCGGCAAGCCAGCACGGCGGCGACGCCGTCCGGCGACCACTTGGTGGCGACGAGAGCGTCAGGCCGAGGGGACAGCTCAACCGCGGCGGCACTCATGCGCATCGCAACCCCCGCCAGGTCACCCGCGGCAACGCGCACCACCGGGTAGGGCACGGTGGCGTCAAACTCTTCGGCGGCCGGCTGCCGGGTGGCGATGACGGTCAACTGCTCGCCGCGTTCGGCAAGAGCCCGGCACAGCTCGGCGACGTAAGTCTGAATGCCCCCCACGGCGGGAGGAAAATCAGCAGCCAGAAAGACCAGGCGCATCGGCATATCCGTCCTGATAGATGTGCAGTGCGAGTTGCCGGCACTGTCCGCCGCATCGCTGCAGGTTACAGGTTATATGGCACCACATGCCGCGGCTAACAGTCAAGGTGGCTCTGCCACAGTTCGATGCGCGGGAACAAGACATCGGCCAGGTCCAACGCCGCCTGACTGGAAGCGCGCACCGCCCCGATCTGCGCCAGCGCCTTGATGCTGATGTGGCCCAGCAGCCACGGCACCACGTCCTGCTCGGAAACGTTGATGCTATGTTCCGGTTGCCGGCCCGGCGGCAACCTGCGGGGCAGGTTGTCCTGCAGCGAGATGGTCACGCTGCGTTCCTCGGTAGCGATTTGCAAGGAGGTCTTCTGCCCTCGCCAACGGCTGTTTGATAACCTGTTATGCAACTCAACACCCATGCTGAAGACAAAGCGCTCCAGGTTGGTAATCAGAGCCATGTCGTGGAGGGGGTCATACACGCGGCGGGCGCGTTTCCTGGTGGCCCATACCATCAAGGGATGCTCTGAATGCAGGCCCAGGCGAAGCGTCTTGAAGCCCATTTGTGTCATCTTATCGCACAACACGGGCAGCATTGCCCCGTAGGCGTCCGGCTCCGCCGGATGGTGAGCCGCTTCCGTGACGGTATAAAGGCCTTCGTGGGGAACATGGAAGTCCCCCGGGCGGCCGACCAGGTAGGCACACACCTTGTTGTCGGAGACGGCGGCAAGCGACAACTGGGGATGAATGTGGCCGCGGTACAACTTGAAGTCGATAAGCCAGGCAAATTCCTGGGGAGTACGCACAATGGCGCCCGGAGTGCAGCGTGCATAAGAGTCGTAAAGTTCCCACAGCTCGCGGACGGAAACCTCGCGGAGGGGTACAACTTCATACGCCCGGTCACGGGGGGCCAAGGTGGCGACGTGCTCGAGGGGCAACTCGACGAATACGTCATCAAGAAATATCTGCCAGCCCAAGTAGGAATACAGGAGCAAACCGACGGGAGAGGCACTCAAGTACCCGTAGTCGAATTCCTCGTCCTCGAGCAGGTCTTGTAGGGCGTGCATGACACGTGACCCGTACCCCTTGCGGCGGTGTTCGGTAACCGTGGCGACGTAGCCTACCAGCCCCGCCTTCAGCACGGCCTCGCCGATCCTGACACGACGCGGCATTAGGAAGCCGGCAGAGACAATCTTGCCGTCCAGTTGCGCTATCGCCCAGCGATGGGGATGATAGACGGGATCAGCAGCCAGCTTGCGCAGGGTCAGGGCCCAGTCTTCGTCGCCGCCGTACTCGCGGGTAAACAGGGCAGCGAGCTCGCTCTCGTCGCCGGCCTCTCCATACCGCACTTCCACTTGTTGCATCGCGGTTCGCCTCTTTGACAGGGTATCGGATAGCCCTCCAGGCCTGTGATCTTAAAGCCGTATGGGATAATTGCCCACCCTTGCCACCTCGTCGAGCATGGCGTCGTAGTTTTCCTTCTTGGTGCCCACGCAGGCGCTGTTGCTGGCTCCCAGTATCAAGCCGCCCCCCGGGGCGCACCACTTGACGGCATAACGGACTTCTTCACGGATCTGTTCGGGGGTGCCATCCACCAGAGTGGATATCGAGTAGCCGCCCCAGATTGTGAGGCGGTCTCCCCAGCGCTGTTTCATGCCCTTGATGTCCTCTACTTCAATCTGGATGGACTGGTAGGCATCAACTCCGGCATCAATCATCATGTCCAAAAGGGGACGCGTGTCGCCGCAGCTATGCCAGAAGAAGGGGGCACCGTGGGCATGCACCTGCCCGGCCAGTTCCGCCAGCCAAGGCAGGAAGACCCGCTCGAAGGTGCGCGGTGACATGAAAGGGCCGTCATTGAAGGCGAAGTCATACCCCATGGCGACGTTGTCGCAGCCGTGTTCGAAGCTGCCGTCAATCAGTTCACGATTCGCACGGGCACTGGCCAGCAGCTCTTCGGCCACCTTGTCGGGTTCCTCGGCCAGCCTGATGAAGGTATCTTCGACCCCGATTCCGGTAGGGAAGGACAGGGCCAGGCGGCGGCCGGGTCGGTTGATGATGTACTTTTCCCCGCCGAAGCGTTCGACGATGAAGTCTATCAATTCCCATTCCTCCGGCTGGACCTCGGCGGGCGGCTCCCACAGCGGCTCGGGTTCGGGCAGCGGGTCGAGGGCGTTAAGTTGCCACAGGCCGATGTCATGGGTCAATTCACTGTAGCGGTACAAGTTACCGGCATGGTCGCGCCACGTTTCGTCGTCTAGTTGAATGAGGGGGGTGGGGTGAAACCCCTTGGGAGGCACCATGCCGACGGCGATTCCGTCCAGGCCGGTTATTTCGATGAATTCAGCCAGATCGCGCTTGTAGCTTTCCACGATTTCATCGCGGCGGCCCTCCCAGTATGCTTCTATCTCCTGGCGCTTGCCGCGCCAGTAGACTTTGCGTCCCAGGTACTGCTCCATGATGTCGTGGTCAATCGCAAACTCCATCACGGGCACGCGATCGGGCTCCTGATGGGCTAACTCCATGGCGATGCGTTCTTTGCCTGTCATGCCTCGGTCTCCTGTTGGTAGCTTGCGGAATGCTCCGGTGCCTGCGAAGCAAGCCGGCAGGCCTGGCGCACGCGGCGCAGAGGCTGCGGCCAACGATATTTCTCCGTCAAGGACAGTACAACCTTGATGCAGTCCTGCAAAGTGACAAGATTGCCCGGCGAGACGATGAGCGGTCGCGTATCGGGACGAGTACGGAGGGCGGCGCCGACCGTTTCATCCTGCCAGCGAAGCGGGCGCCACGTCCCCCGTCGGGTCGGCGGCTTGTCATAGCGGCCTATGAGGGGACGATCCGCCACCCCGATGGCGGGCAGGCCGTAGAGCACTCCCAGGTGGGTAGCCAGGCCGCAGCGGCGCGGGTGGGCGATCCCGTGCCCCAGGCACAACAGCAGATCGGGGCGTAACTTGATGAGGTCGAGGGCGGCTTCGATGGCGGGCCCGACGGCGAAGACGAACATTCCCGGCAGATAGGGCCGGGGTGCAGGACGCCGGGCAACGACCAGTTGATCGCCGGCCAGGGCTGCGGCAGTGGCCACACCATCACGTTCAGCAGCGGCTACTGCACACGGCAACCGGGGGCAATCGCCGAGAGGTATCAACCTCACCAGCGTCGCCAGTTGCTGCTGCAGTTGCAATGACGCCCGGCCGGTCAAGTTCCACTGGGCCGCCAGTTGCGGTTTCATCGGGCACCCCCCATCGGCCCACGGTTGAGGAAGGAATATCGCTCATTTACGGCGAACTGCAGGGGCGGCGTTTCCGGTGGTCCGCCGCGACACGTCGTCCCTGCAGGGTACAATTCGCAGTCCAGGAGTGACCGCCATGTCCAAGCCCAAGGTCTGGTTCATCTGCACCCAGTCGCATCGCAAGCTGGTGTTTACCGACGAACACTGGGAGCAGTTGTGTGCTGAATTCGATGTCACCACCAACGACAGCGGGCGGAACCTGACAACCGAGCAGGTGAGCGAGGGCTGCCGGGGATACTGGGGTATCATCACCGGCTGGGGCGCACCGCCATTGACTGCGGAGGTGTTCGAAAACGACCCCGACCTGCAAATCATTGCGCACTCGGCCGGCTCCGTCAAGTCCATGCTCAGCGCTGACATCGTAAGCAGGTACCTGGTGCCTCGGAACATCGTAACTTTCTCCGGCAACGGGGCTATTGCCTTCAACGTGGCGGAATCGACCATCGGGCTGCTGTTGATGACCGCCCGGCACTGGATCCACTTCAACAACCATTACCATCAGACGGGCCAGTGGCGTCCGCCCGACGTCAATGCGAATGTTCAGGGGTTGCTGGGCAGCACGGTGGGTGTTGTCAGCGCCTCGGCCGTGGGCCGGCAGGTCATCCGCCTGCTGCAGCCGTGGGACCTGCAGATCATCTGCTATGACCCGTACGTCAGCGCCGAGCAGATGCAGCAGCTCGGAGCGGAGAAGGTGGAGCTGAACGAGTTGTTCGAGCGCTCCGACCACGTGACGGTCCACGCGCCGGTGACGGCGGAGACCGAGAAGATGATAGGTGCCGAGCAGTTGGCACTGTTGCGGGACGGGGCGACGCTGGTCAATACCTCGCGCGGGTGGGTCATTGACCATGACGCACTGCTGGCCGAGTGCCGCAAGGGGCGCCTGTTCGTGTGCCTGGATGTCACGACCCCTGAGCCTTTGCCTGCCGATAGCCCGTTTCGGGAATTGGACAACGTATATATTACTTCGCACACGTCAGGAGCCGGCTATTACGGGTACTTCAAGATCGGCGAGCAGGTGTTGGAGGCGCTGCGGGCCTGTCGTGACGGCAAGCCGGTGCAGGGAGCCGTCGACTACTCGCGCTACGACGTGCTTGCTTGATTGTCAGCGGCCGGCCGCGGACCTGACGCCGGAGATGGAGGTCTCAATTGTCTGACTCAGCGCCCGGCGATTATGACCTGTCGCTCGTTATTCCCGCATACAACGAGGCCAAGCGTATCGGCCGTGGCCTGGAAACGGTGAAAGCATGGGTGAGGCAGCGGGATATCCGTGTTGAAATGATAGTGGTGGATGACGGCAGCACGGATGACACGGCGGAGACGGTCAAAAGGATAGTGGGCGAGAGCATACCGCTGCGCGTGCTGACCAACGAGCAGAACCGCGGCAAGGGGTTTTCCGTGCGGCGGGGATTGCTGGCGGGAAAAGGCAGGATAGTGGGATTTTGCGACGCGGACTTCTCGACGCCGATCGAGGAGGCCGATAAGCTGCTTGCCGCCATCAACAGGGATGGATATGACATTGCCATCGGGTCGCGGGCCATGAAGGGTTCGGTGCTGGCGCGGCGCCAGCCGTGGTATCGTGAATATGCCGGCCGCGCCTTCAGTCTCTATTATCGCTTGGTGCTGATTCCGGGGATCGTGGATTCGCAGTGCGGCTTTAAGTTTTTCCGCCGCGAGGCGGCACACGCCATATTCGCGCACCAGACTGTGGAGGGCTGGGCATTTGATGCCGAGATATTGTTCATCGCGCGGCGGTTGGGGTACCGCATTGCCCAGATACCCGTCCGCTGGGTGAATGACCCTGACAGCAAGGTGAAGATGTGGCGCGACGGGCTGAAGATGGCGTTTGACGTGTGGTGCGTGCGGTGGCGCCACCGCAACCTGCGCAGCCGGTAGGCCTGCGGCAGGCACAGCCAGGCTGCTGTGGCGAGGTTGACGTGAGGGACGCGGATGGCTATACTTTTTGGTACTGTGTACGGTGTTGTGATGCGCCTGCGCCATGTTTGGGGCAGGCAATTAAGTGAATACAGCCTCGTGTTCGTATTGTTGGTACTGACCACCTTGCCTGCTGCAGCGGGCAAGGTTTACCCTGCCTGGGTGATACCCGATACCCTCAATGTCCGATCCGGCCCCGGAGCTGACCGCAAGAAGATAGGGACCCTCAGCAAAGGCACGAAGGTGCTGGTGACGGCGTTTCGCAACAAGTGGTGCTGGGCCAAGCTGCCTGACGGATCGTGGGGATGGGTAGCGGAATGGCTGCTGCAGTTCTCGGCGGCGAAGGGGCGGGCGTTGGCCAAGCAGGCCGCTGGCTCAGCGACGACTTCGTCGCCTCCGCCGGCGTGGGTGAACGCAAGTAATGTGAACGTGCGCAAGGGGCCGGGACTGCAGTACGAGTCGTACGGCAAGCTCAGGTGCGGCACCAAGGTATACATATTGGAAAAGCACGGCTCGTGGTTCAAGTGCCGCACGCCGGGGGGCAGGGGGTGGATACGGGGTGACCTGCTGGAATTTGATGTGCAAAAAGGCCGCAAGCTGGCACAGGCGTGTAGTGGTACGGCAAAGGCATACATTGCCGAGGATAATGTGCGGCTGCGCGAGGGGCCGGGGACGAATTACGACATTATCGCCATCCTGAAAAAAGGCCAGACCATTTACGTTACGCAAAGGCACAATGACTGGGTAAAGGCCACGGTGCACGGAGGCCGGACGGGATGGGTGGCCAAGTGGCTCATCAAGTACGAAGGCGGGGATAGTGCGGCACGGGCGGTGGCCATCAGCCCACCGGGTCAGGAGTTCCCCTCCCCTGTCAGGTCCGGCAGCAATGACGAAAGAAACGAGCTGAGGGGCCTGGCCGCATGGATCGGTGTTGACCGGGTGAACGTGCGGTACGGGCCGTCCCTCGAGCACCAGGTGAAGTGCCAGCTTTCCAAGGGGACGAAGGTCCACATTCTTGATTTGCAGGGTCATTGGCTGAAGGTAAAGTACAAGGACGATGCGGATGGATGGATTGCCGGCTGGTGCTTGAATTTCACGCCGCCGGGAACGCCGGTCCCCGTGGCCAAGGAGAACGGGCATGACGTGGAGGTGCGAGTGGGGTGGGTGGCCCGCGAGGAAGTGAACGTGCGCACGGGCCCGGGCACCAACTATCCGGAGATCGGCGAGCTGACGTTGAGCACCCAGATAGTAATCATCGGCCAGCAGGGCGAATGGTACAAGGTGGCGATGGATAACGGCAAGGTGGGATGGGTGGCGAGCTGGCTGGTCGATACGCGCGCCCAAAGGCGGGTGCGACGGACACCTGCCGAGGAGGTGGCTGCTGCCCGGCAGGCGGCTCGATTGTCGCTGTCGCACGGCGGGAGCGAAATGGGCAGCAAGATAGTAAACACCGCGATGAGCAAACTCGGCGCTCCCTATCGCAGGGGCAGTGCCGGGCCGAATGCCTTCGACTGTTCGGGGTTCGTGTACTGGGTACACAAGCAGCACGGCATTACGCTGACACGCAGTTCAGCGGAAATGATAAAGTGCGGCAAGCCCGTGCCCTCCGACAAGCTGCAGCCGGGGGACGTGGTTTACTTTGAGAATACCTATCGCCGCGGCATCTCGCATGTCGGTATCTACATCGGCAACGGGGAGTTTGTCCACGCCGCCAACCACCGCAAGGGCGTGGTGGTAGGTTCGCTGTCCTCAAGCTATTATGCACCCCGGTATGTAGGTGCGCACCGCATGTACTGATGAGGGCAGCAAGCGCATATCGAAATCCCACCGACGGCAGACAGAATGGTTGCATAGGTAGCGGGCGGCGGGTACGTTTATGAAGGCAAACCCAAAACGAGCCCGGTCCAGTGGACCGGGCCCGCACGTTTTTGCTATTTGCGGTTCGGAGGGCGGCTAACGATTGCCGACTACCTGGGTTATGCTCCGCGCGCCCTCGGTGCCGTCAGCGCCGATGAGGGTCACTTCCGCCGCTTCAAGCTGGCCGAGCTGCGCGAGACTCAGAGTGAAGTTGAACTGGAAGTACCAGCCCCGGGAATAGTTGAGGTTGAGCTTACCTCCTTCGAACTTGCGGTCCTCGTTCGGCATCAGGTAGCGGAAGGTGGGCTGGTAGGTAATCTCGGGAGGATGAACGAAGTCGTTGCAGGTTGCGCCGGTGAAGCCGGCGCTGGCGATGCCCTCAGCGATGGGATGCCCATCGCGATCAAGCAGTCGCAAGCGCACCTGGGTCTGCGGCCAGAGGCTGTTCCAGACGTTGATTGCGTCGCTGGAAAGCTGCAGTACTACCGGGTTGAAGTAGCCGCGCTTGTAGGTGATGAAGCCGAAGCGCTGGCGATCGCGGCCGGGATTATCAAACGGTTCCAGGCGCTTGCGCATCTTTTCGCCGTAATTCTTTTGCAGGCTGCTCTTGACATGCATCAGCACATCAACGGTTACCGGCACTGTTTGCGGTGAGTTGACGTTGGTGCCGGTCACCTGCGGCAAGCCAACCTCGAACCAGAAGCCGTCGAGCGCCTCCTCGTACAGGTCCTGCATCACCTGCATTTCCTTTTGCTTGACGGCCAGTTCCAACTGGACTTCCCTCAGCAGGCGGGAGCCGGGATAGGTCGGCGCCTTGCGCTCGGATATGGCCATGCCGGCGTAGATACTCTGGATTTCGTACCAGCCGTTGCGGGTGTTCTTGACGACGTTGCCGTCTTCGTCAACCAGGTAGATGTCGGGGATGGGAGCAGGGGGCAAGTTCTCCTGGGCGAGGAATTCGGCATAACTCATCCGCTTGGCATTGGGTGCGGATTCCTCGCGCCACTCCAAGGTGGTACCGCGCCCTCCGGCTGCCGCGGCCGGTCCACCTGGTCCACCCGGCATGCCCGGTCCCATTCCGCCGCCTGGCCCGGGGGGTCCGCCCGGTCCCATTCCGCCACCCGGCCCGGGGGGGCCGCCCGGTCCCATTCCGCCACCCGGCCCAGGAGGTCCGCCGGGCATACCACCGGGGCCCGGAGGACCGCCACCGGGACCTCCCGGCATGCCGCCGGGGCCAGGAGGCCCACCTGGCATGCCGCCGGGTCCGGGAGGACCGCCGGGCGCGCCACCGGGACCTGGTGGGCCGCCGCCAGGCTGGGCGAAGGGTTGGGTAACGACGGCGAAGTAGGCGATGAACGCTGCTATAACGACGGTACCTGCCAACACATAGAGGCGTCTGCTGCCCATAGGTTTTCGGCCACCTTCGCTGTCGGCGGATGGGTGAACACCGACTTGATGCACCAACAATTCATTTGCAGTATATTGTATCATCTACGACAAGTCAAGCGCGACCGCCCACGTTGCGTACAGTTGGAAAACGGCAACGAGGACATTCGCGCAATCATGCACGCCAATTGTGATGGTGACGTTTGCCCCGCTCCCTCCGCGGGGCGAGGTAGTAAACCACTCGGAAACAGAACATGATGCTCTGCTACCGTAACATCCATGACCTCCATCCACCTAGCCGTACACTTGTGTAACCACGCGACGCAAGTATTGCAGGTCGAGCCGGATTTGCTCCAGCAATTCATCACCCTTGAGAACCTGGAACGAGTAGGTCCAACTGTCATATTCAGCATGAAGGCTGACTATCCCGTCGAAGCCGACCGCTTTGAGGCACTTGAGCATCTCGGGGTAGGGAACCATGCTGGCAGGCGGCGGTACGAGTTTGGGCTGGAAGACGATATTGCCCAACGCATCGCAGGTGGGAAGCACGCTGTAAGCCTTGGCCGCCACTAGGTTTATCCACTCGCCGAGCAGATCGATGCCCTGGCGCCAACCGTCACGAGCACCTTCTATGACAATGTGTGCCAGGTCTAGATATGCTCCAAGCACGTGGCGGGGATAGTCGCGCACCAGCAAGTAGATGACGGCAGGCTCGGCGGTGAGGAAGGCGCCGCTGTGGCAGTGGAGATTTACGGTGACACCTGCTTGCTGCGCCAACTGGGTGATGCCTTCGAGGTCCCGGCGGCAGGCCTCTATCTGCTGCTTGATGCGGCCGAACTCTGTATAAAGCCAGTAGCCGAGCTTGAGCTGGCGGATACCGCAGTCGGCGGCGGTCTTGATTATGGTTTCAGCGTGGCCCTCGGCGGCATTGGTAATGCCAGTGGTAATCATGGGCACCTCGAGGCCCTTGGCCTGCAGGACCTCGACGGCGCGGGGCAGATCCTGCGCCACGTTCTCCGGTAGCACGTGCCCGTTGTCGCGCACCGTCAGGTCAACACCATCGAAGCCAAGCTCCTTGGCGAGGTCGCCGGCCCGGCTGATGTCATATTCGTGAAGCATCTTGGAAAACAGCACAATTTGCATGGCGCGACAACCTCTCTTCACGACCTTGCGGTGAGTTGTACAGGACAGTCGGCGCCTCGACAAGCAGCCCCGGAGAGTTTGAGAAACCTTCGGCGCATGCCACTGCCGATTACCGTGCCGCCTGAGGACTTCGCCGACTTGTTCGTCTATTCGCTGCGCAGAGCGACTCTGCCTGCCGCGCCCGGTGATTACCCGGAGTGAAGATATCACATCAAAGGCGGCAGACGACGACAGGCAGGGATACATGTCAAGTCGCCGGGCGACAAGACGCACAGCCAAGCGCAAGCGGATGGCAGCCGCGCCTCGGGGCGCGGAGGCAGGCCTCCTGCTTGGGTACTAGACCACTTTCTTGACTTTTTCCTGCTTCTTGCTCTTGTGTGCGCGCTCGCAGGCATCAAGCACGGCCTGAGTCTTGGTAGCGTCCTCGAAGTTCGGCCAGACGCTCTTTTCCCCCTTGACGATTGCAGCGAACAGGTCGGCGACGGTGTTGATGAATGTGTGCTCGTAGCCGATGATGTGACCCGGCGGCCAGTAGCGAGGCCCGGCCTCGGTGCCCATGAACGGGTGGCTGGGATCGGTGGCGGGAATCGTATGGAAGCCGGCGGTCTGCGCATTCTCCTGCAGGTCGCAGAACTCCAGTTCGTTCATCCGCTCGAGGTTGAAGCGGATGCTGCCCTTCTCGCCGTTGATCTCAAACCAGTTGTAATTCTTGTGGCCTCCGGCGAACCGGGTGGCCTCGAATGTGCCGAGGGCGCCGTTGGCGAAGCGGGCGATGGCGATGGCGGCATCGTCAACGTCCACGCGCCCCATGGGGGCATCCTTGCGCGCCGTCCCGCCCAGGCCGCTGTCGAAAGCCTGGAGCTTGGGCCGCTTCTTGATGAATGTCTCCATGGTGCAGGAGACCGAGTCTATGTCACCGACCAGCCACAGGGCAAGGTCAATGCTGTGGGCCATGATGTCACCGAGGGCACCGGAGCCGGCGATCTTTTTTTGCAGCCGCCATACGATGGGGGCGGAGGGATCCATTATCCAATCCTGCAGATACTGCCCGCGCCAGTGGTAGATCCTGCCCAGACGTCCTTCGTCAATGAGT
>JALGVG010000043.1 GCA_029819875.1 Candidatus Zipacnadia bacterium
GCGGTCGATTGCCTCCTGCATCGTCCAGGTATGGCCGTAGGGTCCGATCACGTGGACCTCGCTGAAATGCTGCGGGTGGGTGAACGGGCCCCCGATCTGGTTCCAACCGGCATGCAGGTCTACAACGTACGGAACGTCGGTGGGAACCGTGGTGGCGTCGGCAGGCAGGGAGATGGTCGCCCCAGTCCGGTTGAGCAACCAGTAGCCCTTGCCTGGCTCTACATTGGTTACGAACGGGTGCGGGAACCAGCGGTAACGGCTTGTCAGCGGATCCCAGCGTATCAGCGTGGCATCCCCACCCGGCTCCAGGCTACCCAGGCTCTGGAACACATGCTCGGCATCGCTGTTGGTAAACTCGTACGGTATGGAGATCATCGCCAGCCCGTTTGTGTCAATTTCCGGGGAGAATACCGGTACGGCGGGTATGAAGATGTCACGCGTTACTTCCTTGCCGCGGATGGAAAACTTTATGGTGGCAATCCCCGAGATACCCGCCGGTGCGCGCACCGTCCAGGTGGCATGCGCGGTTTCGTTCCGCCCCACTATCCCCAGGCTCTGTTCCTCCGACTGGGAGGCAGGCCACAGCTCCAGGCCGCTGTCTCCCAGGTCAATCGTCACCTGCGGATTCAACAGTGCGGAGGGGCTGAAGTTGTCAATGTACACCCCAACCGGGAATGGAGAGTTATCGGCAGGGTCACTCAGATAATATTCTTCCACCTGCGCCGGTGTCGCCGGGTCGTCGCCCTCGTGGGCCACCAGGTGGGTGGGGGCATACGCCGCCACGGCGAACGGTGGGTCATAGTCGGCCGACGCCAACCCCAGCCCAAAGAAGGTAACATAGCGCCGAGATTGCCCGGGAACCAACCGCTCCTCGTTCCACTTGGTCGCGTACGCCCAGTCGTCGCCCTCAAACCCTACGTTATAGGCCGGCACGAAGTTGAAACCGGCCCAGTTCAGTCGGGTGTATGTCGCGAACTCGATGGCATCAGGCACCCCGGCTGAACTGCCAGCCATCCCCGGGTTGGTCACTTCCTCGGCATACACCAGTCCCTTTACGGCCAACGTCGGATTGTTGAGGTCGTCGTACATCACCCAACTGACGGGGATCCCCTCGCCGGTGCTTGGATCAGGGAACACCTTCTCGGTGTTGAAGGTGCGCCCGTTGGGAAGAATGACCGGCTGGCCGTCCGTCACAGCACCGCCGAACCTGCCGTCGAACAGGCAACGGACACCGACATAGTGTGGACTCGTGTTCGTGCTGGGATTGGTAACGATCAGCTCTACCATCAGCATGTCATGTATGAGAGTGTACTTGTGGTACACTTCAATGTACTCGCCGGTAGCTTGCGTGGGGTTGATATTTACACCCGCCACGGATGCAGTCGCGGCAGTTGGCGTAGTACCGGAAGGGCCACCGCCGGGCATACCGCCACCACCGGTGTCGCCGCCGGTGTCGCCGCCACCGGTCTCGCCGCCTTCTTCAGACGGGGCCTCCAACGGTATGATGGCAATGCCTTCGACGCCCCGCGCGGTGGCTGTCAATGGTGCTATCCAGTAGTTTGTCAGATTAGCGACCGAGGCATCGGGGCTGACTGCCGCCATCAGTTCATGAATGTCGTATACCCCGCCGGTTACGTTCGTGTCAGGGTTCGTCTGGTCGATGGAAAACGCTATGCTGGAGGTGAACCCGTAGATGCCATTATCAGCGTCGATATCGTATATGTTGCTGCAAAACACGCGCCCCTCGTCACCGCTGACCATCGGGTTCCCACCCATAGGAGCGTTGGGGCCAGTCAGCAACAGGAAGCGCCCGGCGGGGCGGTACCACCAGTCGCTATCGATGGGGACTATCTCTGGAGATTCCACCCACATTCGGATGACGCCACCGGGCTGTGTAACGTCCAGGACGTAAGGTATTTGCCCCCACGCGGTCATTGCGCTAAATATGACGACAATAGCCACCATGCCCGCGATCACGGTTGTCTTCGCTAGTGATTTGCCAGATGCCATAACCAGACGCACTGACTGTTCAGCTCCTCTCGCTGCCAACCGAATGTCACGGTTGCACTACGAAGGGTCGGATAGCCTGCACGGCTTGCCCATTATCTGAACGCGCCGTTATGCACGCTAGATAGCGTCCCGCTGGTGCCTTGGTGCCGCGGTCGCTGATGCCGTTCCACAACACTGTCTGCATTACGTTGGCCTCGGCCGGTTGCTCGCTGAAGCGCTTGATCAACACGCCGGATATGTTGCGCACCTCCACGGTCACTGCCGCCGGCCGCGTTACCTGGTAGCTGAAGGCTATGCCGCCGCCGGGCGCCTGAGCCGCCGTCACGCTGTTAAGCGACAGCGTCTTGGCACCACCCACCGATGCCACAATCTGCAGGTGGCGCACACCTCCGCCCTCCGGTGATGTGAACGTGTATTCAGTAGCGGTCCGCATGTAGACTTCCTTGCCTGAATCGAGGTCCTTCAGCAGCAAGGTCACCTCTGCGGGGACCTTTGCGTTCACATCCGGCCATTGCAGGGTAACCGGAGTCTGGCTGAGGCTGCAGACTACTTCAATGTCCCAGGTCTGCACGTCAGCGCCTGCGCCCCGGATATCGCGCGCGTAGAATCCTGCCTTCTCTCCCCACTGGCGATGCGGTATGTACACCTGCAAGCCATCAACAACCGCCGGCGGCTCCAGTACATCCTGGCCGGCATCGTAGCCATCGCTGGCATTTGCCGCAACCCCGATAATGTTCGTGGGGTCAAGCATATCCCCTGCCGACACAACGAGCTGCAATTGCCAGTTGTCGGCGGAGATGGTCGAGCTTGTGCCGGTGCTCTTCTTCGCTTCCATCAGCGAGGTGCTGCCGTAAAGCTCCAAGGTGGTATCCTGCCAGACGTGTATCCAGTAGCCCTTGTAAGGCTCCATCTGCGCAGAGAACGGGTCAGCGGCAAAGTCGTAGTACGGCGTTCCGTTACGTGTCTTCAGTTCGAAGAGAATGCCGTCGGTTACGCCGTCGTTGACCGCGTCGCGCAAACTTTGCCTGCGGCCGTCGGTTATGAATTTGGCTCCGCCCCAGTCGACCGGCACAATGAACGGCGTACCGATCATGTTCCACCCGCGTGGCGGGGCCACACCATAGTAGAGGTTGATGCGATAATAGGTATCCGAGGGCACCAACGTGCCGCCGACATTCAGCGTAACGTCGACCGGAACGTTCACAAAGTAGCCCAGCCCGGCCGGCGGGGTCGGCACAACGCCGCCCGGCCCGGCGTCAGGAGGCTGGAAACTGGCCAACGGGTCAGGATAGAAGTGGTACTTCAAGTAACTGCTGTCGGTCGCCACCCATCGCACCAGTGCAAATTGGCTGGGCGGCAGCCCGAATATCCCCACCGGATTGGGGTCAGTGAGGCTCGTGTACGGCAATGCAAACATGTGCAAGCCGGCGTCCATCAGCAGGGGAACTACCCGGAAATCGCATATCGCTGTGTCCGCGGGGTTGTTCGACAGGTCGGAAACGTCAATGACTACTTGGTGAGTGGTGTAGGCCAACGGGCTGGGTGTCTCAAATTCCATCAACCCCGTCGCCGGGTCGTAGTCCAGTGCAGGGTCAGTCAGATAATAGCTGGTCCCATCCAGTGTCAGTACCAGGCTGTCCGGGTCGATCTCGCCGCTGTTGTCGGTGATAATTGCCGTAATTCGCGGCTGCCTGATGGTGATGGAACGCCCAGTTTGCGGGTATGTGATAAGAATGGTAGGCTTGGTGGTATCCACTCCCGCCCTGAGGTTCAGGCGCCCGCTGCCGTACACCGGGTCCGGACCCACTGGCCCCAGGTCAACCGCCATGTTTTTCAATCCCCGTGCTATATCTTCAGCCGTGCGGTTGTTGTCTTCGCTCCACAGCAGCGCGGCACCGCCTGCCACGTGCGCGGCAGCCACCGAGGTGCCGACGAATGGATTAAGCCCCGTGGTCGGGTCGAGGCTGGTGGTGACACCGTCGGGTGCAACCAGGTCCACTTTCGGCCACCCGCCCTGTACCGGTCCCTGTGAACTGTACGGTTCGATGGCATCGCTGAGCGTGGTCGCGCCCACCGTGTAACAGCCTTGTGCATCTCCAGGCACCGCTACGCTGCCTTCGGGCACTTGCAGGGCCGGCGGCACATCTACGTCGGGCAGGAAAAGCTGGAAATGGTCAACTTGACCTGGATCGATGTTGATGGCCTCTATGCGCAGCGTGTACACCCCGGCGGAGACATACGCCGCCAGATGCTCCTGCGGCGGATCGTCTCCATCCTGGGTATATGCAGACTGGGCCACCTTCGTGGCGCCGTCGTACAGTACCAGGTCGTAATCCTGGCTCGTGAAGTCTCCGGCGGTTTCAAACCAGCTCAGATATGCATCAAAGCGCCCGTCCGGCAGCGTCAACTGCATGTCCTCGTTGCCCGGGCTCCATTCATGTATGTTATCACTGTCGGTGTCGGAGAAATCGCCCATCCAATGCCGCTGGGCGTAATTACCAGCGGCGTTGATCCACAATACGCCCGCTTGCTGCGCATTATCCACGGCTTGGGACAACGGGTGGGTGCCGTCAAACGGCCCCTCGACCAACGTCAACGACATCACTGCAACGTTGATGCCTTGGGAAATTATCCAGTCAACAGCCTGCTCGGCGCTCATGCCGGTATCCACCGCTACCAAGTACAGTTCGGCATCCGGGGCCATGTCGGCCACCACTTCGGCCATGGCAGTGCCATGGTAGCTGGCAGTGGTGGAAGCGTCGGCGCGAAACGACACCACCGCCGCCGGCGGAGGTACCTCGTGGGTATCATACTCGGCAAACCCCAAGTCCACCACCGCAATCTTGCATCCCTGCCCGGTAATACCGAGCGCATGCAACATCAGGGCGTTCGTGAGCTGAGCGCCTTCGCTACAAGTTGCACCGTAGCCTTGTGCAGGAATCAAGAAAGAGGGCGGTGCGATCTGGGCAACCTGCGGCAGCTTGGCCACATCAAGCAGCCGACCAACCGGCAGCAGGGCCTGCACGCGCCGTCCCCGCCTGATTTGTACCGCCGCGCCATACCGACCCAGGTCCGTGGTCATGGCGTCGCCGGCACTGCGGAAGTAGACAACCACCTGCACTGCCTGCCCGCTGGCTGATGGCACCACTGTGCCCGGAGCGATGCCTACGGCATTGTGGATTTGCCGGCCGGCGTCATTCAGCGCAAGGGCCTTGAGAGGTCCGGCAAGGTCATCTAGACCTTCGAGCGTACTCGCTATGCCGGCTGTCGTTATCAGGAGGACTGCAAGCACGCATGGTATTAGGATCTTTGCGACGCCAACTTGGCCGCTATGGCTCACTTTTCAATCCTCCTCCTACCTGCATCCAGATACAGGTCGGTATATGGATTGTCACTTCCACTTCTGCAATCTGCAGCTTTCGACCCGCCACCTCAGCCCATTCTAGCCTTCTGCCGGTCTGCTCTCGAAGTTGCTGGTCAGCAAACTTCGCAAATGCCGAAGATAACTCAACAAGAACTGCCCCCAGCCCGCATCACTGGCCATACTGCAATTGTTGCCGTAGTCCGTCGGCAGGTTGCTCAAACTTGGCGGGAACAAGATCGCCAATCCGTCGCTGGCCAGATCCTCGTCCCTCTGCTCACCCTGCTGGTACGTATCCAGTATCGCATCCTCCACCCGCGCACTGACTGCTTGGGCCAGCGCACTGACGCCCGCATCCTCAGTGCTCTCTGACAGCGCCTTGGCAAAGGCCTCCAAGTCGCACAGCTCTCCTCCAGGCCCCCACGTCTGCGCCCGGCTGCGCGCCAATGTCACCGCCGGCGCCGTCGCGCCGATGTTCCGCCCCAGTCCATCGCTTAATTCTTTCAGGGCGGCGACAACAGCCCTTATTTTTCGTAGGTTCACTGCTACCAGGGTCAGGTTCAGCTCCGGTTCCAAGCTCCACGCCGCCACTGCGCAATGTATGGCGCACCGCGCCAATTGCACCTCGTGCATCGTGGGCCTTGCCTTCAACCTCTTCACTATCCTACGCCACGGCAATCCAGGGCTGTACAACTCCCCCGGGCTGGCCACCACCACGTTGCAGACGTCCACCAGCTCATAGGCCACCTCAATGCTGCCCCCAAAACAACAATCCAGGAACAGCACGTCGACCTTGCCGCTGTCGTTGCCGCGCAGGCCCTCTGTCAGCCCGGTCGCCAGTTCGCGCGCCGTCAATGCATCACCGCCCGCTCCCACGTCCAACGCCAACCCCGACGACGCCAGTCCACCCCTAAAAGGCGCCTTCAGTGCCACTACCGGCGTTCCGTGCCCCATTATCAGCAGCGCATAGCGCCGGGCAGGTGCAACACTGGTTCCCCACTTGACAAAGTCCGCAAGCGTCCCGGCATCGCCGGTATTGACTTTCCCGATGTTCTGGCGCAACCGCGCGCCGCTGGGACCGATTACGTAGCGCGCCGCATAGCCGTGCCCGGGCTCACCAAGCCCGTCAACCTGCACCACGACTCCCACTTGCTCGCTACTGCCGGCCTGCTCCAACTGCACCAAATAGCCTATCGCCGCCTCACGCAGGCTGCTGTCCCCACCTATATATGCCATCAAGGTCCACAAGCGTTGCTGCTGTGCATCAGCCGGCTTGACCGCCGGTCCACACCATATTGTCCAGACCCCCACGACCACTAGCCACAGATATCGTTCTGTCATTAGCAATGTCGTTCGCCGGGCAGAAGGCGGCTGTCAGGTCATTGCCTGCCTTTACTTGCCGCGCGGTGTTTGGCCCCAGAACCCGCCGGGCGCAACAACAGCCGCGCTTCCTGCGGCCGGCGACGGCGGCATCGGCGGTGTGCTGAAGCTCCATACCTCGCTGCGTATCCAGCCCTTTACGCCGCCGCATTCCGGCAACGCCTCGCCCGACCGGCGCGCCCCTACTACCCAGTAGTAGGTCTTGTTCGAACCGAAGGTGAAGCCGGTTACGTGGTGACGCATCACCACTTCACCGGTGGACGACTGGATGGGGCCCTTGTACACCGCAGGCTCGTTCAACAGCGGGTTGTCGTACACTTGCACTTGGTACAAGTCGGCACCCTCTGCCGGCGACCATTCGAATGTCACGTCGGCGGGGTTCACTGTGTCCAGACCGTTCGTCGGCGACTGCAACTGCGGCGGTCGGAAGTACGTGACCGGCCCGGCTGCCTTTCGCGTCGCCTCACTCAGGGCGTCTTCAGGATCAACGGTGAACGAAACATCCTCGGGGGGTGCCTGTGCCAGCGGGATCTGTGGGCGAATCGGGTCGTGAATTCGCCTGACCTTGTAATAATAGGTCTGACCTTCGACCAGTTCCAGGTGGTTGTACGTTATGTCAACGCTGCCATCGGCCTGGTCGCCCGTCTCGTCGATATACTGCCACGTGAAGGTGAACGTGAGCCCTACCTGCCGGGCCGCATGGTCCTCGTACAAGGAAAGGTGCTTGCCGCGCACCGCCCCGACCAGATAGTTGTTATTGTCAGCCTCGGCGATGAAGCCTGCTGTAGGCCCACGGTAAATAAGCCATCCCTGTGTACCCTGGAGTATGGTGTTACCTGCTCGTGGCCTGACAGCAATGTAGGTATCACCGCCGGGGTGGCTCTGGGCGATGTTGGCGGTCAGCTTGGTCGGACTGTTAGAGCTGGGCCCGGTGCCGATCTGGATTATTCCCACCAGCAATGCCAGCGCTGCAATTTGCGTTGCAATATTCTTCGTGCTCCGGGCGCGCGTTATCTTTTGCACTACCTCCGGGGGCGTGTAGAGCTTATATACCTTGTCTCCCACGCGAGGCATATTGCCCGATACCAGTCGCGCATTGGACAGCCGCGGATCTACATCCGTCACCTGCACGATGCCCACCTTGCGCAGGACGACCTTCTCCAGGTCCGGTTCCCAGACCGGGCGCATCACCAGCAGGCGGTTGCCTATCTCAAGCCCGTCATTAGTGCCGATGTTCAACGTAACATTGCCCTGGCGGTCCACGAGATCCACGTTGCCGCGGTCGGTGCGTATCCGCAGCATTTCATCAACGGTCGCTTCCACTACCGCTCGAATCCCCTCGTTAATGACCCGAGTGTTGTCGCCCTCCCAGCCCGGGATGGGAGGCGTTATTGCCGTCTGCTGTGCTCCTTCAAGCACCGCGGCAACGTCGACATCAAACACTTCCAAGCTCAGCGTGGCCGCTACTCGCCCGTTCTTGCGGTCCAGCCGCAGCGACTTGAGCGTGCCGCTGACAATCTTGTCAACTTGCAGACGCTTCCCAAGCCGGACCTTCTGCTGGTCCGACAAAGGAGGTGACAATTTCAATGCGGACAGTTCGCGCTCCAGGTCGGCACGCGGAACCACGCGGAACTGACCGGTGCCCTCCAGAGCCAGCGCAACCTCGTCAGTCACCTTCTCCGAAAGCAGCAGACTCGATTGCCCGGTCGCATCCGTGATCGGCAGCACCGCAGCCGAGGTCACCGGCCGGCCTTGCGCCATGGCTGGTACTACTATTACCGCGAGATAAACAACTACCAGGCATACAAACAAACTGCGGGATACAAATCCGAACAGGGGACGGTGGTGCATCTGTTGCATAGCTCTTGCTCTCCCTCCCGATAGCTATCAACCAGGAAACGCTAGTCGCTGGGCAGTATAGCACATCCGCGTCAGCGTTGCAATCAAGGCACTAGCCAAAAATTGTTTGTCCATGCGCGCATTAAAATATACGTTATACGTTGTTTGGGCGCCTCAGCACGGCTGGACCTCTCGCGCCGCGACATCTCCGGCACAGTGTCCTGCAGGCACCGGCGTAATGGCCGCCACATCTGTTCCGTCCGCGAACCTGCCGTCACACAATACCCAAGGAATCATTCGCGCCGCCGGGCAGAATGCCTCCGGCGGCGAAACGGTGAAGTCCATCTGCTGGGTGCAGGCACAACCAGTCACCGGCACCACCGTCACCGTTTCCGTTGGCGGATCCGGCAGAATGCAATCGTATGATACGTTGCCATCTTCGGGGATTGATGCCGAGGCGGGCGATACTTGCGTGCGGTCAGCGACTTGATTCTGAAGGGGGACGTGGAGGTCAGAAGCAAGGGTATAGGTGCATACTAGGCCAATGAGCACGACAACACCGAGGGGTGTCAACGCCATCGTGCGCAGAAAACGGCATTGACGCAACACTATCACTCCCTTGGCACTGCTCAACTTAAGCTGCTACTGACCCGACGCCCTTGTGCGAATCGCCTTCACTCTCACCATCACTTACTGCCTGCACACATTTCCGCTGCTGCTGGCGGCACTGCCTTCTCTGCCCGGCGTAACGCCGTTTCCCTGTCGGTCGCATTGACTCGCCGCCCCATTACAACCTTCATCGCCCGGGCATCAACAGCTCCACAGGCTGCTTACTCGACGTTACGTTTCGTGCATTCCACCACACCGCCCGAAGGCTGCAGCTTGCCTCACTCGACACGGCGGCATTATAACATAGCCCATTGCCTTTGGCAAGCAACACTGCTTGCCATTGCACGCAACTGCCGGTCGTCTCGCATTGCGTTTACCGGCTTGCTCCCCATAGTAGTCGGCGGTTGACTTTTCTCGCTGTTGTGCCTCGATTGCGTCCCGGTTGTCTCTGCGGAACAGATATAATATATACACGGCCGACTGACAGCCTACCGGGAACTTTCAGATCGTTTTGGGCAATTTACCCCTAACTGCATACCTGCAAACAAACTGCACTGTGCAGCATTCATCTGTATGTGGGTCATTTGCCGTGCCGCTTGCGTTCTTTATCCTATTGGCGGCACTTTATAAGGGTTCCGGGTGCGTCAGCTTCGAACCCGCTGCGTATCCAGATATCCACACCATGTTCGCAGGCATATTCGACGGCTTCCCTTTGGATGACCTGTGGGAACTCTTCCCAACTGAACAGCTCCGCCGCCGTGATCTCTTGGTACTTCCAGGCGTCCTCGTACTTGTCGGGGTCCCGGGAATACAGCCCATCCACGTTGCTGAACATTACGCATTCGGTTTGCCCTAGTGCAGAGGCCAGCGCCACCGCCGTGAGGTTCGAACCGCCTCGGCCCAGGATCGAAACCTCGTCGCGCCCCGTTTCCTCGCAATGGTAATAGCCTTGGAAACCAGCCACCACCGGAACGATGCCCATCTCCACCAACTCCGTAAGGTATTCGATTTCCACTTTCTCAATGCGGGCATCAACCGGCTGGGGGGAGGTAATGATGCCGGCTTGGCGACCGGTCAGCGAGCGCGCCCTGTAGCCCAGGCTTTCCAGTACCAGTGCCAAGGTTGCGTTCGCCCGCAACTCGCCGCTCATCAGTAGCTGCGCGAATTCCCGCTGCAGCTCCCACGGGCCCTCGGCGCGAAGCTTACCCACCTCGTACGCCACCACGCTGCGAATATCTTCTTCGCCCTTGGCCAGCCGTGTCGCGCGCTCCTCGGCGTTCTCTCCGCATACCACTCTTGTCCAGGCGGCCAACTGTTCGAGCTTGTCAGTCGCCCAATCGAACGCCGAAACCACCACCACTGGTGTAATGTTCTCCTTGAGATGGCAAATGACGAACTTCTCGGCCACTTCCCGCAGCCGCCAGGCTCGGGCGGCATTGCGCCTCAATGCCAGCAACCGATAAATATCGTTGACCTGAGTCATCTGCTTGCACTTCTCCAGCAAGCGCCCCTCAGCCGGGCCGAACCTGCTCTTGCCCTGCAGCGTCAGTCCACCGAACTTCAATACTGGTATTTCAGACACCTAGCGCTCCCCTCCTCATTGACATTGACGGCGATGCGGCTTCACCGCGCGCCTTAGCATTGTATTGGCATGACCCACAATGCTATACAAAACCTTTCGCCACGTCAAGTGAACCGCACCTGCCTGTGGTACTGTCAAGGCAGATATGTTATGATCAAGCGACAGACTGCACTCAGAGTCGAACTTTCCACTGACCAGTTTGTCTAAACTACTAAAAGAGAATGATGCCTTATGCTGCGAGACGCACTGTCAGAATTAGCGCAACTTGAAAAAGACCTTAGCGAAATGGGGGAGCGTCTTTGACTTGGCTGGCAAGCGCCGCCAATTGCAGGCCTTGATGGCCAAGACCGAAGAAGCCGATTTCTGGAACGACATCGAAAGCGCTCAAAAGCACATGCAGCTCATCAGCCAGGTGAGGCAGACGATCGAGCCCTGGGAAGAGTTGCGTGCCCGCTGGGAAGACCTGCAGGTACTGGCCGAGCTGGCGGTCGAAGAGGGCGACGACAGCGTAGAGCAGGAAATTCGCCAAGGCGTGCAGGAGATCCGCCGGCAACTGGCAGCCCTGGAACTGAAAACCTTCCTGGCTGGAAAGCATGACCGCGCCACTGCGGTGTTGACCATAACGGCCGGCGCCGGCGGTACGGAGTCGTGCGACTGGGCCGAAATGCTGCTCCGAATGTACCAACTGTGGGCCGACCGGCATGGCTACGACTTCCAAGTCGTTTCGTTCGTCGAAGGAGAAGGGGCGGGATTCCGCAACGTAACGGCGCGAGTGGTCGGTGAGTTCGCTTACGGGTATCTGAAGGCCGAAGCGGGGGTGCATCGTCTGGTGCGCATATCGCCGTTTGACGCCTCCAAGCGGCGCCATACCAGTTTTGCATCGGTGGACGTTATCCCGGAGATTGACGACGACGTCGAGGTAGTCATCTCGCCTGAGGACTTGCGCATTGACACCTTCCGCTCCAGCGGCGCCGGCGGCCAGCACGTAAACAAGACTGATTCGGCGGTGCGCATCACGCACTTGCCCACCGGCATAGTGGTTCAGTGCCAGAATGAGCGCAGCCAACATGCCAACCGGCGCACCGCGATGCGCGTATTGCGCGCCAGGCTCGCCCAGTTGGAACGGCAAAAACAGAACCAGGAAATAGAAAACCTGCGCGGTAACCGCGGCAAGATCGATTTCGGCAGCCAGATTCGCTCGTATGTCATGATGCCTTATAAGATGGTGAAGGACCATCGTACAGGTGTGGAAACTTCAGACGTGGACGGTGTCTTGAACGGTGACATAGACGGCTTCATTCAAGCCTATCTGCAGACCATGGCTGGACAAGGGCGGTGAGGAACGATGAGGAAGGTTTACGGAATATCTGTTTTGGTGCTGGCAACAGCCCTGGTAGTGTCAATTATTTACGGAGTGAACGGTGCCACCGCGCAGCTTTCAACCGTGGACGTCAAGCTGCGCGAGACAAGCTTCGGCGACCTGGCTACCGACGCGCTGTGTGATGCGGCCAACACCACCATCAGCCTGATGGCGGCCAGGGACTTCAAGCACGGCGTAATTGAGGGCGAGATAACCGAAGCCAAGATCAGGAGCCTGTTGGCGGTGCCCGACGATGTATGGGTTGTTTCCCAGCTTTCCGGTTTGCAGATAAAGCAGGCCTTGGAGCGCAGCCTCGGGATGCTGCCCCGTGAAAACATCGCTTTTCTGCAGGTTTCAGGACTGACGGTGCTGTACAATCCCCGCGCTCCGCGTAACAGGCGCGTTGTTTCGGTAAGAACCGCCGACGGGCCGTTGGCCGAGCAGAAGACATACGAGGTCGCCATGCCCTTGGCGCTGGCCAAGGGAGGGGCGGGGTATTTCAGGATTTTCAACTCCCAGCACATCAAGCGGCGCAGCAACCAAGGGCTGGCTGCGGCCATCATGTCCTTTGTTCAGTCACGCAAGAAGCTCTCCTACACGGGACAAGGGCGAATAAGCCCTACCGGATAGCTCCACGCTACGCTTACCGCTCCAATTGCGGGCAATGCGCGCCACGCAGCTACCACGCCGGCTTTCAGGCGACGCCGACCTGCCCCTCTATGGCCCAAGACCACTTGCGCCGGTGGCGCCCGGTGCGGTAGAATATGCGCGACACGGCCAAGCGCCGGAGTGGCGGAATTGGCAGACGCATGGGACTTAAAATCCCAAGAGGCTAGGCCTCGTCCGGGTTCGACCCCCGGCTCCGGCACCATCCTCTGATAAAAGCAAATCTGCGTCCCCCGCTGAGGGTGACGCAGATTTTGCATTGGTACGGCCTACAGGCCTACAGCCCCTGCTTAGTTTCGGTTGTCATCCAACAGGTGCCTTCGCACCCGGCCTGCAGTTCCCCGGATTAGAACCTGGGCCTCGGTACAGCCATCTCCTGTTGCTGCCTCATGATATAGGTCGGTTCGGGCGGCACGGGCTTGCCTAGGATGCGCGCCAGGCGGGCGGCCCGCTCGCGGGCATGCGAGTTAAGCGGCTGCTTGCCCGCAATCGACCACCACTGGTAGGCCTTTTCCAGGTTGCCGGCTCGTTCGTAGATGTAGGCCTTAAGATGCAGTGGCAGCGTGTCCTCGGGGCTTACAGCCAGGTAATAGTCAAGCTCCTTGATTGCTTCATCATACTTGCCCTGTTCCATCAGCCTCCAAGGACGCAAGTACCGCTCGTGAATGGTCAAGGTCGCGCCGTAAGCCGTCCCGTCTGCCGGGTTGCGCTTGATGCAGTAATCGTACCAGTCCAGGGCCTTCGGTATGTCAGGCTTGCGTTCATAAGCGTGGGCGATGAGCCGTTCAATGTACGAAGGGTGCTTGAACTGGATTGCATGGCGCAGCCACTTTGCAGCCTCGTCATAATTGCGGACCTTGTCATAGTACGTCCAGCCCAGCTCGAAGTACAAGTCATACCGGTTCGGATTCCAGGATATACCCTCTTTCAAGCAATTGATGCCCATGCGCATGTATTCGGCCTTGCGCTTGGCCCGTGCTTGCTCGTCAGGTATCTTATCAGCCTCTACGTACAGATTGTACGCCAGGTGCCAGCCGAGGATCCGCCACGGCTCAATCCAATGAGGGTCGAGCAGCGTCGTGGCCCGCAGCATGCTCAGATACTTTATCTCGGTCCCGTGCCCGCTGTCCCACAATTCATCCGCCTTCATCCACAGCATCGCGGCCGCAACACCGCGAAATCCCCCCAGGATAGCGCCGGCTATGACACCGGGGATCACGGTAAAGTCTTTTTCCACCAACCGGGTGGCAGGCATTGGACGCGCCAGACCGTAGACAAGCCGCTCGTAGTTCACCTTGTCCGACACGGGCTGCAAAACCAGCACCAACACTATTACGAGTAACCACCAACTGTACTTGTTAACCTTGCTCATAAGACGGAGGCTGCCTGCATCCGTTGCAGCCGACTTATACCTCCCGCTGGTTGAAGAATAAGTAGCCGATGACTATCACTACGAACATGTAGATGCCGGCTTGTATTACCACCTTGCCCAGATGTTCCCAAGGCACGTATTGTTGCCGGAAGATCGCCTCGCGCAGGTCGAAAATTTCAAAGTGAGGCAGAATGCGGTAAATTGTTCCCAGTACCACCGCCGCCACAGGTGACGCTCCCCGCTCGGGGTTGGCCATCTGGTGGATGACCTCACTCATCTGCCCCACGAAGTAGATGAAGAAGGTGATGATGGTCGCCAATATCCACGAAAAGATGGTGGAAAAGGTGACCGCCAGCGCCGTCAACACAAGCATCTCCATGAAGCTCATGCCTATGGCCTTGGCGACATTGGCATACATGAAGTCCAGCGAGAAAAGCCTGTTTTCCTGTTGAATGGCCTCGGCCACCCGCGGGGCGGTGATGGCAAACAGGGGGTAGAACACCAGCGCCATGATCGCCATGTTCGACCATACGGTTGCCAGGCACCCTATGAACTTTCCAATCAGGAACTGCCCGCGGCTGACCGGCTTGGCCAGGATAGTGTGGATGGTGCGCTTATCAATCTCGTCGAAGATGATGCGCGCTCCCAGGAATACGGCAATCAACATCCCGAAAAAGCGGATCGAGCCCAGCCCGATGTCAATCAGGAGGTTAAGCTCCGCGCCCGGCTGCATGTACATCA
>JALGVG010000044.1 GCA_029819875.1 Candidatus Zipacnadia bacterium
GGTGTTGGCGGCTATGTTGATCACAGGAGCCTGCCGGGGCAGCGACAGGGCGGCGGCCCACCGCGGGTGGCACATACTGGTTGCAGGACTGGCGCCGGGGGAGAGGACCGGCTCGCAGCGGGAGGGATTCGTGACCTGCGGGATACCCCTGCCCAGGGGGCAGTGCACCGACCCTGCGAAGCTGTCGGTGGTGGACGACCGCGGACAGGCCCAGGCGTTGCAGACCCGCGTGCTCAGCCGCTGGCCGGATGGTTCGGTGAAGTGGGTGTTGCTGACATTCTACAAGCAGCGGGCCGCGGCGCAATATATTCTTACCACCGAGCGGGTGGCAGGCAGGCCGTCGGCGCCGGGCCGCATTGAGGTTGTGCGCAAGGCAGGGGAGGTGGTTGTCCGCACCGGGCCGCTGGAGCTGCGATTCAGCGAGGGGCAGGGTGGACTGTTCGACGGCTTCAATGTGTTCAAAAACGGCGAGAGCTTCTGCCCGTTCGGGCGCGGCGAACCGACCTTTTCGCTCAAGACGGCTGACGGCAAGCAGCAGACGATATTCCCGGTGGAAAGCAAGTTCGAGGTAGAGGAGGCGGGGCCGCTGCGGGCAGTGATAAAGGTGAGCCGCGCAAAGCCGATCAAGGACGGCGACATTGACTATTATGCGCGCATCTACTGCTATGCCGGCCAGCCGTACGTGCGGGTGGACTTGACATTCATAAACTGCTCGGACCCGGGGGATGTAACGTATAAAAACGAGGTATTGCGCCCCCACCGCGGGGTCAAGCGCGTAGTGAGCATGCCGTTTACGATGCAACTGGCCTCCTGGGTTACGGACAAGAGTTTCTCCGGAGCCAGGTTCTTCTACAAGGAATACAACTCGCAAGTGCACCGCCTGGCCCAGGCGCGCGAGATCACCCTCTACCAGGGCGGATATAAAGAGTATGTTCGGACCATTGACGGGATGTCGGAGACGCAGCCGGGCCGACTTGACGGCTGGCTGCGGGTGGGACACCTGGCATTTGGCTGCCGCGAGTTCTGGCAGCAGTTCCCCAAGGCTTTCAGCTACCAGGCGGAGGGCCGCTGGTTGACCATCGACCTGTGCCGCGCAAGCGCCGGGGATCCGTGGCTGCTCAATCCCGGGGTGGCCAAGACGCACCAGCTTGTGCTGGATTTCGGTGACGGCTCGGGGCGGGACCTGGTCTTGTACCCGCTGCGGGCGACCTTGCCGCCCGAAGAGATGCTCGCCTCCAGGGCCATGACGCCGTTCGGGCTGGTTGACGAAAAGAACTGGCCGAATTTCGAGCAGATGGCCGCAAGCAGTTATCCGGGGTGGCTGAAGCGTGCTGCCAATGGCAAGAGCCCGGGCATCCTGCACTACGGCGATCCGGGCGGTAACGGCTACCATCACCCTGACCATGACTTGATGCTGTTCTACTTTCGGACCGGTGACCCGACGATATTCGAAGTGGCGGCGGCGCAAGCACGGCACCGGGCGGATATTGACATCATGCACTATCCGCCGCGGCTGCGCGGCTGGCACCACACCGAGTACACGGCAGACCACTGGGACCCGCGCGCTCCGTACATAAAGCCGTGGATTGCAGGCCTCTATGATTACTACTGCCTGACGGGCGACCGGCGGGCGTTGGATGCACTGACCGAGGTGGGAGACCTGTTCGCCCGCGACAAGCCGCGGACGACGGAACGCAACTCCGCACTGCCGCTGGGCTGGATAGCCCGCATCGCGCAGGTGACCGACAAGCCCGAGCACTGGCAGGAGCTGCGGCAGCAGTACGAGCATTGCCGGCAGTTGGCACTCAACGACAAGTACACCGGCCGGATGTTCAGCGTCGCTCACCTGGTGGACGGTCTTTACCTGTACTGGACGGCAACAGGCGACGATTCGGCCATCCCGGCCATCGTCCACGTCTGCAAGTGGTTTTACGAGCAGACCGGAGAGCCCAGCGGAATGATCCCTTCAAGCTATGCCAAGGACGAGGCCGGCATCTACTACTGGGCGCCGGGAGAGATAGTGTCGGTGGCCGCCCAGGCATACGAGGTGACCGGGGACGTCGAACTGCTCAAGTACGGGTTGCAGATGTTTGATTCGTACCTGAACTGGTACGGGCCGGTGATGGGGTGGTACCTGGGCGCGGGCGCAGGGATGCACCAGATGCAGTGGGCCTGCCAGCAAGCCGGCATCACGGAGGCGGACATCCACGTCGAGCCGTGGGGCGGGTTCCAAAGGGCCATCCAATGGTTGAAGGAGCGTCTGGGCAAGGGTGGAGATGACGCATCGCTGACCATCGAGCTTGCCCGCACCCTGACCAACGCCGGACGCTATGACGAGGCGCTGGCGGTGGTTGAGGCGCAACTGCAGGGCATGAAACCCGGAGAGCACTTGTGGCGGGTGCTGGTTCACGCCAAGGAATATATAAAGCAGCGGAGGGCCGCGGCAGGGCGGCAGTGAAAGCGCGGCGGGAACCTGGGCGCGCTGCCGCAGCGTTTGTAACAGATGTAGATTTGCGAAAGCTGCAGTGCCAGTCAAACAGCCGACAGCGGACTCGTAGATGGAGAGTGTTGTGATGTTAAGGTCATACCTGCGACTTGTTGCGGCAAGCCTGATGGCTTGCGCGGTAGTGCTGTACATGGGTAGTTGCGGTGAGGTGGAGGTGGGCCATACACATGAACACGAACACAAGCACGCCGAAGAGGCGACCAACACCACTTCCGCGGAACAGGAACTCCAAAAGGAGAACCCTTCGGAGGTGAGCGCCGAACAACTGGAGCGCGCTATCCGTAACTTTGAAACGGGTAACATCGCGGCGGCCCAACAGGCGGTGGAAACCATTGCGAAGACATACAAACTGGGAACTCCCGAGTTGAGGAAACGGGCGGGAGAGACGCTGGCCCGCCACGCGATGGAAGACCCGTCCCCGGAAAAGAGGGCGCTGGCGATGCGGTGGATGGGCGTAGATCCGCAGGACGCCCTGGAGGTCGCCTTGCTGGTGTCCAAAGACAAGGAACCGATTGTAGTCGCCGCAGCCTGCGAGGTGTTGGGATGGGCCACGGGTAATCCCAAGGCGCGGGCGCGCTTGCAAGAATTGGCGGAGTACCCGGACCAGACGATAAGGGCTGCCGCCACCCACGCGTTGACTGATTGGTATCGAGGCGGCGGCCGGGAAGGATACGAAAAGCTGGTCAAGTTCTTGGGTGATCCCAAGGGCGATGCCAGTGCCAAGGCAGCGCTCGCGCTACACCAGTCGCGGCGCAAGGCCATTCCGGTGCTTATCGAGGCACTGCAATCGGAGAAGAACCCGCGGACGCGGGCGGCGGCCGCCATCACGCTGGCCTGCATCTGCGCGGGCATAAACCCCACGCAACAAAAGTTTGCGGAGGCCGCCCAGTCCCAGCGGCTGGAAGGCAACCCCCACAAGGCTATCATGGACGGCCTGGAGCCGATGATAAGGGCATTGCGCAATGACCCGGCGGCCGAGGTGCGGGAAGCCTGCGCCCAGGGATTGGGGTACCTGGGCAGCGAAAAGGCCGCCAAGCCGCTGGCAGAGGCGCTCAAGGACCCCAATGTCAATGTGCGGCGACGCGCCGCCAGCGCCCTGATAACCGTGCCGGCCAAGTCAGTGCAGGCACAAATAGAGCAGGCCTTGGCGACCGATAGCTCGGCGGATGTGCGACGCTATGCGGCCGAGGCGCTGGCCTGGATTGGAGACAGCTCGGTGGTGCCCGCCTTGACCAAAGCGTTGAAGGACCCGGCGCCGCAGGTGCGCCTGTATGCAGCCCAGGCCCTGGGCAAACTAGGAGACAAGCGAGCCACTACCGCCCTTGTCGAGCTCTTCAACGACCCGGACGAAGACGTGCGCTGGGAAGCAGTGGAGGCGGTGTCGAAATTGCGGGATCCCCAGGCACGCGACGCATTGCTTGCAGCGCTCAACGACCCCAGCCCGATGGTCTCCACGGCGGCCGAGAACGCACTGCGTGCACTGGGTATCGCCACTACTCGGGGACTGCACTTGAAGAAGGGGTAAGTAAGGCACAATATAATGGCGGTGATGACAGGGATCGGCGTGCGAAGGGGCAAGGCTAGGCCGATGTGCCAGCAGGCCCCAGGAAGCAGCGATATTGCTTGCCAGGAGTGGTCGTATGCCAGCTACTGATTGCATATTCTGCAAGATAGCGAACAAGGAACTGGCCTCCGATATTGTCTACGAGGACGAGCAGGCGGTGGCATTTCGCGACATCAATCCCCAGGCGCCCGTCCACGTGCTGGTAATCCCCCGTAAGCACGTTGCCGGCATCAAGTCCGCCACCGCCGACGACGAGGCGATAGTGGGCCATTGCGTTCTGCTGGCCCGTAGCATTGCACAGCAGGAGGGGCTGGCTGAGCGGGGCTATCGAATCGTCATAAACTCCGGGGCCGATGCCGGCGAATCAGTTCCTCACTTGCATGTCCATGTACTCGGCGGCCGCCAGCTTGGGTGGCCGCCCGGCTAGCGGCCGCGGCCGGAGGATAAGGCCCGGCCGGCGGCGAAGAAACAGCCACTTGCGACATGGACGTAGCCCTGTTCGACTACAACCTGCCTGCCGAATTGATCGCCCAGCGTCCTGCGGCCAAACGCAGTGCCTCGCGGATGCTGGTGCTGGAACGCGCGATGCGAAGATGGACGCATCGCCGTTTTTGTGATCTACCTGAATATATCCAGCCCGGCGACTGCGTGGTGCTCAACGATACGCGGGTAATTCCCGCCCGGCTGGTGGGGCGCCTGCCCACCGGAGGACGTGTCGAGATATTGCTGCTGCGCCCCCTGGACGGCGACCGGTGGGAAGCGCTGGGCCAGCCGGGGCGGAGACTGCGGCCGGGGACCTGCGTGACGTTCGGCGGGCTGTTGACTGTGCGCGTGGTGGGGGTAGGCGAAGCAGGAGTGCGCGAGGTAGAGCTGGAGTACGAGGGGGACCTGCGCGAGGTGCTCGAGTGCGTGGGGCTGACGCCGCTGCCGCCTTACATAAAGCGAGAGAAGGTGCCGGATGTCGAGCAGGAGCAGTACGACCGGGAACGCTACCAGACGGTATATGCCAGGCGGGAGGGAGCGGTGGCGGCGCCCACCGCGGGGCTTCATTTCGATCGTGACATGCTCACCGCCGTACGGGCGGCCGGGGCGCAAATCGCTTACATCACACTGCACGTGGGCACGGGGACGTTCCGGCCGGTGAAAGTCCAGCGCGTGGAAGAACACAAGATGCATGCTGAATGGTACGAAGTCAGTCCCCAGGCCGCGCAATTGATAAACCAGGCGCGGCGCGTGATAGCCGTAGGAACCACGGTGGTGCGGGCCCTGGAAACGCGGGCGAGCGCTGAGGGGACGGTGACGGCCGGGACAGGATGGTCGGAGCTGTTCATATATCCGGGATACCAGTTCAAGGTGGTGGACTGCCTGCTGACCAACTTCCATCTCCCGCGCTCGACCCTGCTCATGATGGTCAGCGCGTTTGCAGGCCGCGAACTTATCCTTGCCGCCTACCAGGAGGCTATCAAGCAGCGCTATCGCTTCTATAGCTACGGGGATTGTATGCTGATATTGTAAGGGGCCGGCAATTGAGGGTACAATACAACCGCACGCATCCAGGGCGGCAAGCGAGGCGCAAGGTGCGGCATGAAATTTCAGGAGGACACAGCGGGCGTGAACGATAGCATGAAAAGGGCAGCCGGCAGGGGGCGACGCGGCGGGCAGTGGTACCGCGGCGTCGTGATAATCTCGCTCGTAGTCGCCATAGCCGTAGGAGCGTGGTTCCTCGTACGACTGCAAATGGCGATGCCGTTGCAACGCGCCCAGTACGCTCGAAAGCCGCAAGCAGCAGGCGCTGCATCCGGCCCGGCACATATCGCGCAGGCCCGTGCAAGCGAAAAGCCCCAGCCCGGCAAGCAGGTGGCCGGCGGCGAACCAGGCGAACAACTCCAGGCCGAGGGCTTTGACAGTATAACGTTCGAGGCCTGGGTGGAAGGCGGAAAGCTGCACCTGCAGTGCAATGTCAGCCTGCCGGTGGAGGTCTATCCCCTGGACAACCCACAGGCCCGGCAGACGCTGACCGTTGCGCCCGGCCATGCGACAACGATTGACCTGGATCCGGGCGTCGTCGCACAGGCGGCCGGCAAGGTAGCGCGCCTGCAAATAACGCTTAAGGGCAGGGAATTGTCGCTGGCCGCAACTCCGGAAGATCTCAAGCTGTTTGTCAACCGCCTCGCGTGGCCCAATGACCGCTACCGGGCGGGCGAGGGGAACCGCATCGGCTTCAACTTCCCGGCGGAACAGCCGCTATACGGCATAGCGCTGACGAAGGTAATACTGGGCGACAACACCCCCCAGTAGCCCTCACCAACACGACAATCGAGCGGCATCCGGGCGTTGACTACAGACGGCAAGAAGGAGGCGCAGCCGACATGACCGTGGAGCAACTATATCGCCGGGCCGTGGCGGTTGGTATGGAGGTTGACTACCGAGGAGCAGCATTTCTCCAAGAGCAGATGGCCAATGCCAAGGCCGAATATCAAGGCCTGTGTCAAGCGGAGCGCGCGCGCTTTGACAGGGAACGGCTGACCAATCCCTACGGCGATACGCGCATTGTCAACGGGCCGCTGGACCGCGAAGTGAGCTCAGTGCTGGTGGGGATTGAAATCTACGGCGCCGAATTGCTGTTGGCCCACGCCATGGGCCAGGCAGGCAAGCCGGTTGACCTTGTCATCGCTCACCACACCACGCCCATCAACCGGGGACTTTTCTACATGGACGATATCGTGGACATTCACAAGAGTGCTCTAAGGGAGATTGGCGCGGATGTGCAACGGGGGGATGAACTGGTCGAGAAGTGGAAGACCCAGATAGGCATCTACTGGCGCGACGTGACGCCACCGTTCGCCCGCTTGCTGGATATTCCGCTGATGACAATCCACACCCCCGCCGACTTGTGCCACCGCCATGCGCGGCACGAGGCGCTCCAAGCCCACCCGGATATTGCGGTGGGAGAGTACATTGAGCTGCTGAACTCGTGGCCTGAGTTCGAAGCGTCCCCTTATGCCAAGGTGCGTCTGCTGTGCGGCGATGAGCGAGCGCCGGTAGGCAAGCTGTACGACCCCACGGCGGCCGGCTGGCGACCGCTGCTGGACATATTCGAACTGGCCTGCCAGGCGGACATTGACAGTGCCTTCATCGTCTCGCCCACCGCCGAATATGTCCAGATGGCGGCAAGTTACGGGGTCAACCTCATAGAATTGCCCCACGATGCAAATGACAACGTGGGGCTGAACCTGATGCTGGATGCCTTGAGCCAAGACGAGCCGTTGACGGTGTACGGGTGCAGTAATTTCGTCAGAATGGAGCGCGCAAGCAAGCAGGCTGGTTGACAATATGTGCAATCAGCGCTGCAGGCAGCAAAGCCCCGCCCGCTGTGCCCGAAAACACGCTGGGAAGTCACGCTGCGGCAGTGGGCGGTACTGCGGACGAATAAGGCTGCAGCCGCGCGTGTGGCGGCCCTAGTCGGCGACCAGCGAGACGTTGACAAGATGCGGGGGGATGTCGAAATCACCGATCAGGTGAGTGAGGCTTTCGCGCTCGCGAATAAGATATACATCGCCGTTGTCAACGAGCACCTCGGCCGGCCGCGGGTAGCCGTTATAGGTTGAGGACATCGCGTAGCCGTAAGAGCCGGCATCAAGCAATGCCAGGATGTCACCCACCTGCGGGTCGGGCAGGGGAACGGCTTTGCCCAGCACGTCACCGCTCTCGCAGATGTTACCCACCACGCGATAAGTAGGGGCGTCGCCGGGATCAAGCTGCTTGACCGCGCGAATGTCATGGTACGCGCCGTAGACCATGCAGCGGGCGAAGGTGGCATAGCCCATATCCAAGGCCACGTAGGTGTACTTGTGGCCCTCTTTGATGGCAATGACGCGCCCCAGCAGGCAACAGGCATCGCCCACCATGCTGCGGGAGGGCTCAAAGCAGAGGGTGGGGATGGCATCCGCGGGGAAGTACTCGCGCAGCATCTGCCCCAGTACGTGCGCAAGGCGGTCAAAGTCGAAGCGGTGGCGGCTGCGGTCGGGGGCTTGAATGCCGAACCCGCCGCCTAGGTCCACCAGCTCCGGCCGCCAGCCCAGCTTATCGTGCAGCTCCTTGCAGAAGTCGAACACGTAGGTGGCGGCCCGGGTGAAGGGGTCTATCTCGCAGATCTGCGAGCCGATGTGAGTATGCAGCCCTACCGGTTGCAGCCAGCGGCTGTCGAGTGCCAGCTTGACGGCTTCAATGACAGGCTCGTGGTCAATGCCGAAGTGGGTCTCGTCGTGCCCCGTGGCCACGAACTCGTGGAAGCCGGCCCTGACGTAGGGCTTCACCCGGAAGGCGACGCGGACGGGCATTTGAAGCTCCGCAGTGAGGCGCTGCAGCATCTCCAACTCGGTGAAGCTGTCGACACTGACCATGTTGATGTTGGCCTCGATGGCAAGGCGCAGCGCCTGCTCGGGCTTGACCATGCCGTTGAAGACGATGCGACCGGGGGGGATGCCGGTCACGAGGGCCTGGTACAACTCGCCGTGAGACATGACCTCGGCACCGGCACCCTCATTGTGCAGGATGCGGGTGATGGCGGGGTTGGAGTTGCCCTTGTAGGCATACAATATCTGGTAAGGGCCCGGCAGGTGCCTCTGCAGGGCGGTAGCCAGGCGCCGGTAATTGGCGCGGATTGTATTGGCGGAATATACGTACAAGGGTGTGTCAAAGCGCTCGGCCAGCTCCTGGGCGGGGATGCCGTCTATCAGCATCGCGCCGCTGTCATCGGCCGATGCATAGGATGGCAATTCAGGCAGCATGATATGCTCTGTCATGGATTCTTCCTCGTGGTTGCGCATGTTTCATCTGTCGGCACGTAATGTAAACTAACGCCAGCCTGCGAGGCTGGCGTTGTAGGATTGACTGTTCTGCATTATTACAGCATAACGACCATAAGTCAAGTATCTTGGCTTAATGCTATGCAAGATTGTCAGCAAATTGCAGGCCGTCGATGAGCCGCAGGGTGAGGGCCTTGACCTCTTCGTCGAATTGCTCTTTGAACTGCTCGTTATCGGTCACAAAACGCACCAAGGCGTCGCGGAAGTAGCGCTTGCCGTCCTCGTCGCGCATATTCAAGGCCAGGTAGGAATTGAAGCGGAAGAAATCGGCGCGCGGGTCGCGCTTTTTCTTGGGGTTGCGCTTGACTTGGCGGTCGTACTTGGCCAACTGGTCGATGAGCAGCGGCTGGGCCAGCGGCCCGTTCTGCTTGACCTCGGTCTTCAGCAACTTGAGCACCGCGTCGAAGATCCGGTTGTAGAGCCTGCGCCCCTCGCTGCGCGCCGGCAGCGCCGCCAGCATCTCCATGAGAAGCTCGAAGTACACCCCGCTTATCTTGTACTTCACGTCGCCGCCGGTTCCGGCAAGGATTGCCTCGTAGGTGCCCTTGCCCTTGCCGCTGTAAGGGGTGGTGCCGGAGCCGGAATGGATGGACAGCAGGGCCCCGCTGACGGCCTGGGCGATGGCATGATGCTGGCGGACGCGTACCTGTAGTTCGTCCAGGTCGCCGGTGTAGTCAGCGCGCTTGCCGAAGCCGATATTGGGGGCAAAGTAATGGCAAGGCAGGCCCATCGCTTTCCACTCGGTAAGGTAGAACAATGTCTCGCGCGGGCTGGTCATGTCGGCGGTCTCGTCGAGCGATATTTCGAAGCTGAAGGGTTTGCGGCCCAGCTTCTCCTTGCAGTACTTGTAGATCTGGGCGTTGATCCGCAGGCTGTCGTGGAACTTCAGAGCCAGGCGCATGGCCTGCAACGGACTGATGGTTACAGAGACCCTCTTGCCCCCGGGAGCGGAGAAGGTGAATTTTTCAGCGTAGCGGTCCAGTATTTTTCGCGCCTGGGCGCTGGTGAAGCGCTCGGTAAAGAGCTTGCGCACCTGCGCGGGACTGATGCGGTCGGCATCCAGCCAGAAGAGGTCTGAAGTGTCGGTGGTAAAGCAGCCCACTACGCCCGTTGCCACCGCCTCGTCAATGGCCATCTTGTTGTATTCCAACGATCTTTCGAGCTCTTCGGGGCTGATATGCGACTCGGCATGGTAGCCGGCGATTCGTTGCACGGCGGCGGTGGATGAACCGATGACAATGAGATGGTCGGCCTCGATTTCCACCGTCACTCCTGCCTTTTCGGCTTCCTGTGCCCCCATTGTCATGTATTTCTTTATCGAGGTGCCGGTGTGTCCCCTGGTAATCTCCCAGGTTCCGGGCTTGGCGTTTATGACTTTTTCTGGTGCAGTTTCGCGCCCGAACGAAAGCATGAGCCCCCCGGCGACGTTGCGCAGCTTGTACGCGGCCAAGATGCCGGGCAACAACAGTTCGGGGATGCGAATTCCAATAGCAGGATGCTTCACTACTCCCAGGCATGTAGGGCCGGGGCCTGGCTTGCGTGACCTGGCCATTATGTGGGGCCTCCTTTTGGCTTGGCTGTATCCAATCAAGAGCTTGCCGAAGCAGAAGTCTGTTTATACTTCTCGCCCTCGCACATGGAAACCTTCCAACCAAGTACACAGAATTCACTACTTCCGACAGTGCCGGCCTTATCAACGTGCCGCAAGCCATGGCTCGGCAAGAGGTATGCTCGGCTTTGTGCGGGAAACAAGATTGATGTAGGTGAAAAGCACAAGCATCCAAGGAGAGACGAGGCTACAATGACGCATCGCGAACGGTGGCTGGCGACATTGCACTTCGAACCCGTAGACCACATCCCGGACGAGGAATTCGGGTTTTGGGACGATACGTTTACCAGGTGGCACAACGAGGGGTTGCCCTTGGAGGTGAACAGCAACAGCAATTGCGACCCGTTTTTCGGCTTCGCACCTCGGACCGGCGTGCCCGTCAACCTGGGGCCGATACCGGGGTTCGAATACCAGGTGCTGGAGGAGACAGATGAGCACCGGGTAGTCATCGACTCGGACGGCGCCAAGAAGATATTGCCCAAAGACGGTCACTCCACGATCCCGCGATACCTGGAGTTTCCCGTCAAGGACCGCGCAAGCTGGGAGCAGTTCAAGCAGCGCCTGGATCCCTATCATCCAGCCCGCTACCCGGCCGATTGGGATGAGCATGTAAAACACATCAATGCCAGCGACGCGCCGGTGGTGGTATCGTGCGGCAGCTTGTTCGGCTGGCTGCGGAACTGGGCGGGATTTGAGGGCATTTGCGTCATGGCAATGGACGATCCGCTGCTCGTGGAGGAGATGGTGGATTACTTGTGCTGGTTCATCTGCGAGACCCTGCAGCGTGCGGTGCGGGAGGTCCACATTGACGCGGGTGCGTTCTGGGAGGACATGTGCTTCAACCACGGGTGCATGATCTCCCCGCGGCTGTTCCGCCAATGGTTGACACCGCGGTACAAGCGTATCACCGAGTTGGTCAGCCAAGCAGGAGCGGATTTATTCTACGTCGATTGCGACGGGAACATCATGGATGTCGTCGAGCATTGGCTGGCTGGCGGGGTGAACGTGATGTTCCCGGTGGAAGTTGCCGCCGGCAGCGATCCGCACCAGATCCGCAAGCGCTTCGGGCGTGACGTAAAAATGATGGGTGGGGTCAACAAACGGATGCTGGCAGCCGGCAAGGAGGCCATCATCAAGGAGGTGGACAGCCTCGCGGACCTGGTGGCCGATGGCGGATTCATCCCGCACTGCGATCATCGCTGCCCGCCGGATGTCAGCTACGAGGACTACCTGTTCTACTTGGAATACAAGCGCAAGAAGTTCGGGATTCCCGAGCCGGAGGGCTGGGAGGAACGGGTGTTGGCCCCTGCGCGCGCCGCCGGTTCCGACCCCAGGCGACACCCTGCACTGCAACAATGACGCAGAACCCAAACGGCAGCGGGCACACTGGTCACTGTATGTGGGACAACCCCACGAAGAGCAGGGAAAGAACCGGCGCGCGACCTACAAGTCCTCAAGCAGGCCCAGCCTGCGGGCGCTTTCGAAGAAAGAAAAGGCATACGCCAGGTAGATTCCACCCTGGGCCCAGTTGGTTTCTTGCCCCCACCGCGTCTGTGCTTCGAGGATACGAAGCATCAAGCGAGCCTGATGCAGGCCCACTTCGATCCACTCGCGGTCGCCGGTAAGCTCGTAGAGCGCACTCAGGACCGGCAGGCTGTGGCAGGTGGGCCAGCGGCCGGTTGTGCGGTAGGAGGGGCCGTCGGCGATGAAGAAGAAGCCGGCCTCGTCGCGCCCGCGTTCAAGCACCAGGCGGCCGCCTTCCAGCAGCGTTTGACGGGCCTGCTCATCTGCAGTCAGTCGCAAGTAGTCGGCCACCCCGGTCAGGGCGATAAACAAGTGAACCGGGGAATGCACGTGCATGGCAGGAGGAAGCAGCGTTGTGGCGCCGCGCTTGATCCAGTGGCGGATTCCTGTCAGTACACGGCGGCCGGCCTGCAAATAGCGCTCATCGTCGAGCGCTTCGTAGCAGGCGCACAAACCGATGAGAAGCCAGCCCCCGTCGCGACACTGGAAGGCATCAAGCGGTGAATGCAAGGCAACGCGCACCAGGTGTTCGCCGCTCTCGCAAAGCACGGCGCGCAGCCGGCCGTCGCCGGTGAGCAGATATGCTAACGCTATCCCGCTGGTCCATTCGTGGCTGGTGGTGACCACGCCGTGTGTATGGTCCACACTGTGGACATGCTGGCCGCCGATGGCGTCAGGGTCAGAACCGGCATGAATAGTGTCCACGTCCGCTTCGTGGCGGGCACAGGCCAGCCCGTGCAGCAGGTACTCGATGCGACCTGTCCGCAGGTACTGGACCAGAAAGCCGTAGGGTACCTGTGCCTCGCCGTTGCCCCAGACGATGCCCTCGCCGTATACTCCCGGCACCTGGCGGGCCTCGTAGCTCTCGGCGCGGAAATCACCCCAGTTGAGCTCCCCCAGCCCCCAGACCCCGGCATTGGCGCGCGTGGTGAAGGTGGTAAAACCGGTGAACATCGCCCGCGTCAAGGCTTCGATATATGGCACGGTAGTGTCAGCCGGGGGCAGCAAGGCCGGCAAAACACCCGCCCGGTTCCAGTCTTCGACTGCCATCTGCGGCAGGATCGGCGTGTTCATCCCGGTCATAAACTCGTCGAGTGCGGCGGGGGTTTCGTAGGGCGCCAGGAAGATGGTGTGGGTGCGGGCGACACCGGGGCTGAGAACCAGGTCCGGCGTCCCCGTAGCGGGCCACAACATCACCTGCAGGCTTTCAGGTGTAACCTGCAGTTCCTTGGGAAACGATTGCCACATTTCAGCCAATCCCAGCGCCAATCCCCGGTTTCCGACCTGGACACCGACATAGCCGCGATTCTTTAGAGTCTGCTCGTACAGGACCTCTCCGTCGAGCGTCACAACGCGCGAATCATTGGCGTCGGACTGGATGATAGCTCCCGGCTGCGAGGAGTTTACAGGCTGGGTCGGAGCATTCCATGGCGCAAGGGAGCCGGCGAAACAATAACCGGCACCGGCCGGTGCGTCGGTGAGTACGATGACGGCTAGTTCGGCCAGCCTGATGTCCTCGTCGCTTTCAGCAATGTAAGTGAAGCGAGTGCGCGTCCAGGGATGACCGAGGAAGAAATCGGTACGCGCCTGCCACAGGAGGCGCTTATCGCCGTGCGGGGCCACAACCGCCCCGGATGTGCAGACGGTGGTGCGCAGGCCGTTGCGCTGCTCGACAACCGTAGGGCCGGGTTGCCTGGCGGTCCACTGCCGGCCATCCGCATCCACTACGTGGACATAACTGCCCACCACGGGGATCGTGGTTTCCAGGCGGGGGAGCGGTTCACCGTCAACCACGCCCGTGGGGGAAAGGGGTGGAAGCTGTGGCGATTGGCCATGGTCAAGATGAAACTGCCTGGTCTCGTAAGCCGCCAGGTCGGCCTGCAAATCCACGAGCACCCACCGCACCGAGCCATCGGGCCAGTGCGTCAGCGCCTGAGCCTGCAGTGGCACAGGTTGCTTGTCCTCATCGTACAGCACCAGCCGGCCGGCGTCGAAGACGATCCCGGCACCTAGTGCAAGACCGCCGGTGACGGGGAATGAACGGCGAGCGATGCCATCGTGTTCCTTAATCCACAGTGTAGCAATCATTGGCTTATCACACCCGTACCGGGACGTAGCGGCGTCGAACCGGCAACACGACGGCTTTCTTCGCCCGGCGGCAAACTTACTCCTGCAAATGGGGGCACCGGGTGGGGAGGAAAGAGTATCCCGTCTGCCGAAGGTCGCCAGGCAAGCAGGTGATATGATGACGCTCGACTGGTTGATCAAGGGTGCTGACATAGTGGACGGCCGCGGCACGCCGGCATTCATCGGCGATGTCGGCATTGCCGGGGAGAGGATTGTACTTGAGGGCTTGGAGCAGGCCCGCGCAAAGCGCACCATTGACGCCCGCGGACTTGTCGTCAGCCCCGGTTTCATTGACACGCACACGCACAGCGACCTGCTGCTGCTGACCGACCACGACCATTCTGCCAAGCTGCTGCAAGGAGTGACGACGGAAGTCATCGGCGTTGACGGGCTGTCGGTTGCACCGCTGAGCGCGCCGCGTCGCCGGGAGATGTTGGAGTACATTTCCGGCTTCGATGGTTTGCCGCCGGCAGGGGCGGAATGGAGCAGCGTGGCGGAGTTCTTGGAACTTCTTGAACAGAACGGGATCGCCTGCAATGCAGCCTACATGGTGCCGCACGGGGCGCTGCGCATCGAGGCCATGGGCTGGGAGCGGCGTTCGTGCACGCCTGAGGAACTGCAAGCCATGAAGCGACTGCTGCGGGAAGGACTGGAGCAGGGCGCCTTCGGCTTGTCAACGGGCCTGACATACGCGCCGTGCGAATTCG
>JALGVG010000045.1 GCA_029819875.1 Candidatus Zipacnadia bacterium
GATATGGTAATTTCCGGCATAAACGCGGGGGCGAACCTCGGCGAGGAGGTGCTGTATTCGGGTACCGTGTCGGCAGCTCTTGAAGCGGCACTGCAAGACCTGCCGGCCTTTGCTGTCTCGGTGACCGAATACCACAACCCGCAGTTTGCCGCCGCCGCACAATTCGCCCGGCGACTGGTGGAGAACTGGCAGTACGTGGACCTGCGTCGCAGGGCTATTCTCAACGTCAACGTTCCGTCGGTGACCCCTGACCGGATCAAGGGAGTTGCCGTGACGCGCCTAGGGAGGCGAGCGTACGTCAACGAGGTTTCCCGGCGCAAGGATCCCCGCGGCCAGCCGTACTACTGGTTCAGCGGCGAGCCCCGGGAACTGGATAGCGAAGAGGGAACCGACATCAGCGTGGTGGCAGCCGGCTGTATCTCTATAACGCCGATACACTTTGACCTGACCGATCACGAAAGTATCGGCAGGTTGCAACCATTGGTGGCGAGGCTCGGTGGCTGAACGGTGGCCGTCGTATGTAAAGCTGTTTGAAAGCGGAGAGCTGCAGCAGCGCGCCCGGCGCGCCGTGGACATGCTGGCGTGCTGCCGACTGTGCCCGCGCAACTGCGAGGTCAACCGGCTGGAGGGGGAAATCGGCTTTTGCCGGGCGGGGCGGGAGGCCATGGTCTCAAGCTATAATCCCCACTTCGGCGAGGAGCGGCCCCTGGTCGGCAGCGGCGGGTCGGGTACCATCTTTCTGACTCACTGCAACCTGCGCTGCCTGTTTTGCCAGAACTGGGAGATCAGCCATCTCGGCCAGGGCGTCCCGGTCAGCCCGCGGCGGCTGGCGGAAATGATGCTGCGACTGCAGGAATTGGGCTGTCACAACATCAACCTCGTCACCCCCACCCATTACCTGCCGCAGATATTGCAGGCCTTGCCCATAGCGGTGGAGAAGGGACTACGGCTGCCGCTGGTATGGAACTGCGGCGGCTACGAGAGCGTAGAAGCGCTACGACTACTGGACGGCATCGTGGACATCTACATGCCCGATGCCAAGTTCGCAGACAGGCAGGTGGCCGGCCGCCTGTGTGCGGCCCCGGATTATCCTGAGCGGATGCAGGAAGCACTCGTGGAAATGCACCGCCAGGTGGGCGACCTGCAAATAGATGAGCGCGGACTGGCCACCCGCGGCCTGCTTGTGCGACACCTTGTCCTGCCCAACGGCCAGGCGGGTACCGCGCAAATAGCGCAGTTCGTGCATGATCTCAGCCCCAATACGTACATCAATGTGATGGCCCAATACAGGCCGTGCTACCGGGCGCATGCCGATGAGTTGATCGGGCGCCGGCTGACGGCGGAGGAGTACAGGGAGGCGGTGGCGGCGACCCTGGCGGCCGGCTTGCGGCGGTTGGACGGCCGGCTGCTCAGCAACATCAGGTGAGCAACACTTCCCACATCGAACGCGGAGGTGACCACTGTGGATGACTTCATCCGCAAGCTGCAAAAGAACATGGAACAAATCGGGCAACGTGGCGTGCAGGTGGGCGGTAAGGCCCTCCAGTTGATTGACCAGCGGGCGGCTATCTTCCGCCTGGAAAGCCGCATCCGCGGTGCAGCCCGGCAGCGCCGCGACCTGCTCATGCAGATCGGCAAAAAGGTCTATGCACTGCATAAGGCCGGCAAGGTGCGCAACAAGGACGTGCTGGCCGATTGCCAGGCCATCGATCAGCTCAACGAGCAGATCGCTGACCTGCAGGCCCAAGTGGAAGCGCTCAAGAGGCCTGACAAGAACCTGCAGGTGGAACTGGAGGACGAAGAGACGCTCACCGAGGAGGACGAGGCCGCACCGCCGTCTGCCCAGGCCCCGGAACCGGAGGCTCCGCAACAGGGTGAGCCGACCGCTGACCAGAACGCTCCTGCCGCCGACAACCAGGAACCGTCTATCCCGACCTGGGAGCCAGACCCAGATCAACATCAGGGGGACAACAGCTAATGACCAAGTATGTCTTCGTCACCGGTGGTGTAGTTTCCGGCATCGGCAAGGGGATAATCAACGCCTCGATCGGAAGGCTGCTGAAAAATCGGGGCTACAAGGTGGCGCTGGCCAAGATCGACCCCTACGTCAACGTTGATGCAGGAACCATGAGCCCCTTCCAGCATGGCGAGGTATACGTTACCGACGACGGCGCCGAAACCGACCTCGACCTGGGACACTACGAGCGGTTTGTGGACATGTCACTCAGCCGCCTGTCCAACATCACCACCGGCCAGGTGTACGGCGAGGTCATCCGCAAGGAACGCCAAGGTGATTCGTACCTGGGCGCCACCGTCCAGATCATCCCCCACATCACCGACGAGATAAAGAGCCGCATCCGGCGCTGTGCCGAGTACCACGAGGCCGACGTGTGCCTGGTGGAGATAGGGGGTACTGTCGGCGACATCGAGGGCCAGCCGTTCCTGGAGGCCATTCGCCAGATGCACCACGACGAGGGAGCAAGCAATGTTTGTTTCATCCACGTCACCTTGGTCCCCTACCTGGAGACCGTCGGGGAGCTGAAGACCAAGCCCACCCAGCACAGCGTGCAGGAACTGCGCCGGGTCGGCATCCACCCTGACATCCTCGTCTGCCGCGCTCCGCGGCCGCTTACCGACGATATCAAGCGCAAGGTGTCACTGTTTTGCGATGTGCCGGTATCGCACGTAATTGATTCGCACGACGTGCAAGGCACACTGTACCAGATCCCCTTGCTTATCGAGGAGCAAGGCATTGCTGACCTGATAACCGATCGGCTGTCCCTGCCGCGGCGGCCGGCGGGCAACGAAGCGTGGATAGACATGGTGCGGCGCATCAACACGCCGACGCGGCGCGTGAAGATCGCCATGGTCGGCAAGTACACCGACTTGCATGACTCGTACCTGTCGGTGACCGAGGCCCTCCACCACGGCGGGGTAGCCAACGACGCCGGCGTGGACATTGTTTATGTCGACTCCGAGGACATCGAGGACGAAGGCCCGCACAAGCTGCTGGCTGACGTGAACGGCATTCTCGTTCCCGGCGGCTTCGGAACCCGGGGTATCGAGGGCAAGATCGCCGCCATCAATTACGCCAGGAGAAACGGGATCCCCTTCCTGGGGCTGTGCCTCGGCCTGCAGACAGCGGTGATCGAGTTCGCGCGCAACGTCTGCGGCTTGCAAGGGGCCAATTCCAAGGAATTCGACGATGGCACCGCCCATCCGGTCATCGTCAAGCTCGAAGAGCTAGAAGGTGTCGTGGAGCTTGGCGGCACCATGCGCCTGGGGGCATATCCTTGCAAGTTGGAGCCCGGCTCGCTGGCTGCGCGCCTGTATGATACCCTCGAGATTTCCGAGCGCCACCGCCATCGCTACGAGGTCAACAACACCTACCGCGAGCGGCTGGAACAAGGAGGACTGGTAGTCTCCGGAACCTCGCCCGCCGGCGACCTTGTCGAGATAGTCGAATTGCCGGATCATCCGTTCTTTATCGCCTCCCAGTTCCATCCGGAGTTCAAGTCGCGGCCCAATCGCCCTCACCCGCTGTTTGCCGGCCTGGTCAAGGCCGCCCTCGACAACCAGCGTGAAAGCGGAGTTCAGAGTAGATAGCAGCGTGCGGCATCGGCATGATGCCGGCAGCGTTGATGTGAACACCGCAGCGCACCAAGCGCCGCTGCTCGTGCTCTTGCTTGCCGGTTGCCGTCGCAGCGGGCGCCGTCACTTCCGCTTCAACTGTCCGCCCCGAAGTGGTACAATACACCTGCTTGAAAGGCCGCGCTTAAGGCCCCATGCGGTTCGTGGATAATGCACTTTTCACTTCATACGGATCAGGTTTGGTGACTTGCCTTGGCACTACTTGACGACCTCAATCCACAGCAACGCATCGCCGCCGAGACGATCGACGGGCCGGTACTGATCTTCGCCGGAGCCGGCAGCGGGAAAACACGCACCCTCACTTACCGCATCGCCTACATGGTGCAGGAGCACGGAATCGCACCCGAAAACATCCTGGCGGTCACCTTCACTAACAAGGCGGCCGGCGAACTCAAGGAGCGCATCGAAGCCCTCATCGGCGAGAAGGCATATCGGCTGTGGGCGGGGACCTTTCACTCCATGTGCGCCCGCATCCTGCGGACCGACGGGGCGGCTATCGGCATCGAGCCCAACTTCGTCATCTACGACGAGGCGGACCAGCGCAGCCTCATCAAGGAAGCCCTCTCCATCAATGATATTGACAGCAAGCAGTACTCGCCGGTGGAGATCCACTATGCCATCAGCAACGCCAAGAACGAGCTTGTAGGCGTGGACCAGTTCCGCCGCACCCGTAAGGGCCCGTTTGATGAGATAGCGCACCGCGTCTACCGCGTCTACCAGCAGCGGCTGCGGGACAACAATGCGCTGGACTTCGACGACCTGCTGATGCGGACAGTGGAGCTGTTTGAAAAGCGCCCCGAGGTGCTGGCCAAGTACCAGCAGCGCTTCCTTTACGTTCTGGTTGACGAGTACCAGGATATCAATCACGCCCAGTACCGCTTTGTCCAACTATTGGCCCAAAAACATCGCAACATCTGCGTGGTGGGAGACGACGACCAGAGCATTTACGGCTGGCGGGGGGCGAACGTGGGCATCATTCTTTCCTTCGAGCAGGATTGGCCCGGGGCCAAGGTCATCAGGCTGGAGCAGAATTACCGTTCCACGCAAAAGATCCTGGAGTGCGCCTACGAGGTCATCCGCCATAACAAGGGTCGGGCTGACAAGAAGCTATGGACGCAAAACCACCCCGGCGATAACATCATCTGCTACGAGGCGGTCAACGAGGAGGAAGAAGCAGAGTGGGTGGCGAGGCTGATCAGGGAGCACGTGGCCGCAGGCGCGGCGCGGTACGGCGACTTTGCCATCCTGTATCGCACCAACGCCATGTCGCGGGCCTTCGAGGATGCGCTGATGAATGCCCACATTCCCTACGAGGTCGTGGGCGGCGTGCGCTTCTACGAGCGGTCGGAGATCAAGGACATCATCGCCTACCTGCGCACCATCCACAACCCCGGCGACAGCGTGTCACTGCGCCGTATCGTCAACACCCCGACCCGCGGGATCGGGGAACGCACCCTGGCAGTGGCCGAGCGCATTGCCCACCGCAAGTCGATTCCGCTTTACGATGCCATAGCCCTGGCTGCAGACGACGAGAGCCTGCGGCGCGCCTCCCGCCAAGCCCTGGCCGCCTTCCATGACCTGATTGAAGCCTTGCGTCGGGAAAGCGAACACCGACCGCTGATGGAATTCGTCCGCAGTGTGGTCGAACGCAGCGGCCTGTTGGAAAAGCTCCGTCAATCGGCGAGCGCCGAGGACGCCGGGCGCGCCGAAAACCTCGAGGAGTTCGTCACCTCGGCCCGCCGTTTCCAAGAGCAGAGCGATGACCCCTCGTTGGGGGCGTTCCTGGAGCATATCGCGTTGATCTCTGACATCGACGAGGCCCAGGACCTTGAAAACTCCGTGTCCCTGATGACGCTGCATAGTGCCAAGGGCCTGGAGTTTCCCATCGTCATCATGGTGGGCCTGGAGGAGGGCATCTTTCCGCACGAGCGGTCAATGGGAGATGAGTTCGAGTTGGAGGAGGAGCGCAGGCTGTGCTACGTGGGCATCACCCGCGCTCAACGCTTGCTGTACCTCACTTACGCCCATCGTCGCACCATCTACGGCGAGACACGACGGATGCAGCCATCCCGCTTCTTATCCGACCTGCCGGCCGAGCTGGTGGACTGGCGCACGGAGTTGTCCACCATGCCGCAGCGCTTGCTTGCCGTCACCGAGGATAGTTTCGGACAGCGTGTCATCGGCGGGCGCAGGATAGATCTCACGGAGCTGCTGTCGCGCGTCAAGTCTCGCAAGCGTGCAGGGAAAGCAGAGGCCGAAAACGCCACACCCCAGGTAGCAGCTTCGGGAAGAAGAGCCGACAGGCGCGCTAGCGGGCGGCGTACAGAGGACCTCGAGCAAGCAGCCTCGCTGCCGCGCTTTGCCGTCGGCGAGAGGGTCGTGCACGACAAGTTCGGCGAAGGCGTGGTCGTGACAACCCAAGGCGAGGGGCCGGATGCCGAGTTGACGGTGGCCTTCCGCGGCGCCGGCGTAAAGAGGCTGTTGGCTCGCTACGCCAAGCTGGAGAAAGCCTCGGGATGACCGCGGAGTTATCTGCGAAAAAGCGGCATGGTTGAACCGTTTCTCGGGCCTTGAATCTGCGGTTGGGGCTTGCCCGCCTGCCAGATGCCGCGGCGGATATTGGCACCTGCCAGGGTGCTTGACAGGGTTTTGACGATAGACATACAATCCGCTAACAGAACCCCCACAGACGGCGGGGTGTCTAACCTTTTGAAGAAGGGCGCACAATGCCGCGGACAAAAGAGGGGCGACAGATGAGAGCAACGAGGTTCTGGCGGCGCAGAAAAGTCATTTCGGTATGGTTGGCGGCGGTCGTGGTCGCACTGGTGACCACCTTGGCCGGTTGTAACGAGGATGACATTGAGCGGGTGCTCGGGGAGATGTCGGCCCAGTCGGTGGAGAGCAGCTACCGCGTGGTGCGCGACCCGCTGCTTAACGCCTGGATCAACAACATCGGGCAAACCGAGGTAGCCTACTGCACGCGCCAGCATATCCCTTACGAGTTCAAGATCTTGGACACTGATCTGGTGAATGCATTCGCCGCACCGTACGGCCATATCTACGTGACCACCGGGCTGCTGGAGTTCGCCGAGGACGAGGATGAAATTTGGGGGGTGGTGGGACATGAAATCGGCCACGTGGTCAACCGCGATGCCATCAAGTCGGTAAAGGAAGGTTTCCTGTTTAATCTGGGTGTGATGATTCTCAGCCGCAAGAGCAGGACGCTGGGCAACGTGGCCGGAATCGGCCTGGGGCTGCTGTCGCTGCGCCACAGCCGCAAGGATGAATACGCCGCCGACGACTGGGGCACCCGCCTGGCGTACCTGGCAGGCCACAACCCCGCCGGCGATGTGATGTTCTTTGACCGCTTGTTCAAGAAGCTGGAGCGCGGCCACCGCCCGTGCACGCTGGAAGTAATGTTCGCCACCCATCCCCCCACCGAGCGACGCATCAGGCGCCAGTATAACCGGCCGGAATTGCTGGCGGAAGATCCCAACATTCTGCTGCACATCGCCCGCGGCCAGATGAAGCAGGGGCGCTATGCCAAGGCGCTCGGCTACCTGCACAAGGCAGCAGACCTTGCGCCGCGCTCGCCGGTGGTGCTGGCGGCCCTCGGTGAGGCACTGGCTGCACGCGGACAATGGGACAAGGCGGCCGAGAAGTACCGCGACGCCCTGGCGGCAATGCCGCATGACAGGTATATCCAGCACCGCCTGGCGGCGGTGGCGGACAACCACCCCCCCACGGTGATGGCGGTGACAGCGGCTGAACAGGCACAGGCACGGGCGGCGTTAAACGAGATGGAGTTGCTGCTTACCCGGGCCGGCACCGCGCGTGTGCAGGTGCAGGGAGCCGTCCAGCGGGTCAAGACGCAGTCTGAAACGGTCGCCGACACCGCCCGCAACGTCATGCAGTCGCTGCTGGACCTCGGCGGGCAGAGTGTCGAGCTAACGCCTTCGGCCCAGGAGGCGTTGCTGGCAATCAACGCCGCGGTCTCCAAGGCCTCCGATCCCGTATTCACCCTGGAGCGGCTCGGGCCGTTGCTGGATGACACGGCGACCGAACTGCAGTCCCTGGCCAGCGAGGGCATAGCGGTATTGCAGGCCGCCAGCGAGGGCAACGGCCAGGCGGGCGAGGTGGCCATAGCAAGGCGCAGCCTCCGCGAAGTCGAAGCGGCGCTTGACGAGCTGGCCGAGGCGGCCGACGCGGCCGTGGACGCGGCACCGGATGCCGAAAGGGCCCAGCGGCTGGCCCGCGATGCGGTGGTGGTGGCCGAGCAGTTGATGGCGGCCAGCAGGAAACTGGCACGCGAGCAACATGAGCTGCGAGCCGCCCAATCGCGGGTCAAGCAGGCCGAGGAGGAATCCGACGACGCACTGCGGGCTCTTCGCCGCAGCATATCCTACAGGCAGCACAGAATCATGATGGCGGAGATGGAGCTGTCCAGCATCATCTCCCGTGTGCATACAGCGACCGAGGCGACCCAGCGAGCGGCCGAGGCGGCCTGGAACAGGGTGAGAGAGGCAAGGCGAACCGCGCTGACCGCCAGGACACGGGTGCTGGTGGCGAGGCTTAACCTCATGGCGATAGGTAAGCCGCCGTCCATTGAACAAGCCATCAACCAGCTCGTGGCCTACTTCACCATGAGCACTCCTGACCAGGTAGCCGCTGTGCGCAGCAAGGGACTGGGGGTCGGAGACACCGCCGCAGTGATGGCAGCAAGCAAGAGTGTCGGCGTTGACCCGTTGGATCTAGCCGGCGCTTCCAACACTGATGTTCACGACAGCATAGTGGGACGCATCCTGAGAGTAGACCGCAACTTGTTAGGCCCCCGCGTAATGCTCAAGTTCCTGGCCACTGCACTGGCCGAGGAAGTCAAGCAGCCAACGCAATAGCAATGACAAAGGCCGCCAACCGTTGTCTGTCGGTGGTGGCGATCAGCTTGTAGGTGCGAGATTGAGGCCTTCGATCATCGGCTTGCCTGCAGCGAGGCAAGCGGTCAACCGCGCAGCATGTCCGCGCGAATAGCCTTGGCCGCTTTCAAGGCGACCTTACCATACCCATCGGGGCTGAGCTCGTTTTCCAGCTTTGCCACCATCTCGCTGCCCTCACCCTCCAGGTAGCAACGCTGCCCGTCATGCCCGCTATAACGAATGGAATAGTGCTGGTTCTGCGGATGATAGACGACATAAAAATACCGGATGCCATCCCGCCCCGGTTCATGAGTAAAGATAATCTGCCCTGGATGTGCCATAAGTGCGCTGACCTTGGCCCCCCTTTTGGTGAATTATCCGTTGCATCTGAACATTAGAACACATAATAGCACGTGATGTTCCACTCGGCTACACTATTTTATTGATTTTTGTGCCTAGTTTACAAGAATATTGACCCCACCCGCACAGGTGCAGGTGGGGCCGCCTGATCGGCGGAGGGAATGGACACCGGCTCACCGGCTCAGGCGGGCCGGCAAGCCGGGTACGACAAATCTACGGCGCATGGGCAGTAGCCGATGCAGCATCTCGCGGACACGGACCAGCCGGCTGGCAGGTTCACCGGTCGGGATATACCGCCGCTGTGCCGGCGCGGGATGGACAACCCACCGGGCCCACTGCTCCGCCCATCCCTCGGGCGCGTCGGCCGGCTTGTGACGCAGGCCAGGGACGGTGACCAACTGCTTGGGGCCGCCCAGTCGTTGATAGAGGGCTTGTACCGACTGCAGCGGTGCTACCTTATCCGCCCCTCCTGCAACAACTAGCGTTGGTGCCGTCACTTTGCCGGCAAAGCGAATAGCGTCACAGTAACCGACGGCTGTGCGCATTTCATCGGTCCACAATGGATACTTTCTCTGCCAGGCCAACAGCCCGGCGCCGATCAGGCCCCCCGGGGCGGGGCGGCCGTCAGGCAGATAGTGGTAGGCGGGCAACGGCTGGTATGCCACCACAAAGCGCACTCTCTGCGGGATTACGGCTGCTACCCCCAACGCGACACCGGCTCCCAGGCCCTCCCCGAAAAGTGCTACTTGGCTCGTCGAGACGCCGCGTTGATTGACGAACAGTTCTACCAGTTGACAGACATTGAGAATGGCACGCCGCATGCAGTACTGGGAGCTGTCAGGCAGGCCTTCCGGCGTCCAGTAGCCGGGGCGGCGGACTGCCGGCTGCCAGCGCAGCACAAGGTGGGCGTACATGTCCGGCTCGGCCAGGTAAGGCGGCACGTAGTCGACCTCGCGGATGTGCAGCATCGCCATGGCCACCTCCCCGCAGGCCGGGGGTATATACATGGCCTGGCACCGCTCGCCGTCAAGACCCGTAAATGTCACGACCCCTGTATGGGCGTCGTATTGCAATGAGCCTTGGTGTTCTGCCAGTTCCACCAGGCCTTGTTTCCAGAATTCCTCAAAGTCCGCCACAGGCCGGCAAGCAGCGGCTGTGCCGGGCCACAGCGGCCGCGCATCGACTGGAAGGTGAATGAGGGTACTGCAAAGTACACACAAAACCATCGTCGAGACAAGGGACTTGTTTAGCATCACGTGCACCTGCCGGCTACTCGACTTTTTGCCCCTTACACGGGCGGCACAGCTTTCTTCGGCGCCGGCAGGGTGCTACATGACCGCTAGCCGGTAACGGTCAGGTTACGGGCTTGTAACAAACCTGTCACAACCAGGAAAACGGCGGGCTGTCCAGGAGTGAATGGAGCCGCGGGGAAACACGAAGGCGTCGTCGCCTTCTACTGTTCGGGGACAACCAGAATGCGGTGACAGATCTCGCACTTGACGAGGCTGTCGCCCTTGCGAATCGCATCGAGGCGTGCGGCGGGGATCTTGGTATGGCAACCTGCACAAGTGCCGTCAACTACTGCCGCGACCGCCAGATTATCCGACCGCTTGCGCAATTGTTCGTATGTGTTCAGCAACTGCGCATCGAGTTGTGACACCAGCTCCTGGCGGCGGTCGTGCAGCTCCGTCAATTCCTTGTTCAAGCGCTCTGATTCCTGCGCAAAGGTCTGCTGGGTGGCGGTCAACTGGTCTTCCAGCTCCGAGACCTGCCCTTGGCGTTGGCTGACACGTTGGTTGCAGTCTTCCACTTCATCCAGCAACTCAAGAATCTCGTTTTCCAGCCTATCTTTCAGCCTGTCCAGCTCTGCCACTTTCTTCTGGAGGGCCTCGGTCTCCTTGGCGTTTCTGCTGTTGACGGCTTGCTGGTACTTGTTGGCACGGTCTTGCTCCGTGCCTGCCAGTTGCAGCTCTTTGTCGCGCAGCGTCGCCTCCGTGTTGCGGAGCTGTTCCTGAGCTTGTTCGAGGGCGGAGCGTGCGGCCTGCAACTCGGCGGCCAGGCGCGTGCCGTCGTCAAGGTTTTTCAGCGCGGCGGTCGCCTGCGCGGAGGCTGTGTCAACTTGCTGGAGCTGATACAGGAGCTGAAGTTGTTCCTTCACTGCGTCTGCACTCTCCCCTCATCGGCCGGCTGGTACGGATCGGTGCGCACCGCCGAGGCCAGCACCTGCACTTGCTGCGGCAACTGCGACTGCAGGTAGCTGCACACCGCCTCCACTACCGGCCGCTCGGTTGCATAATGCCCCAGTTCAATGACCGTAATTCCCGCCTGCTTAGCGTGCATGGCCGAGTGATATTGCAGCTCGCCGCACAAGAGCGCCTCTACCCCCGCCCGCAGCGCCGGCCCCAGCGCCGAACCGGCCGCACCGGGCATGACGGCCACGCGTTGCACCGCCGGCCCGGCCGCGGCTACCCGGCAGCGCTCCGCCGCCAGAATATCGGCTGCCCACCGTGCCAGGGTGGCGGGAGCCGTGGGGCGGTCGAGCTGCACTATGCGACCCAACCCCACCATACCGCCATACTCGGATTTCCCGCCGGCGGGCGTTATACCTTCTTGGCTCGGTATCAGCGGCTCCAGTTCTTTCAGCTCCAAGGTTCGGCAGAGTGCAGCGGCGGTGCCGATACGGGGCGCGGCGTCAAGGTTGGTATGGGCCACATACACGCACAGACCGGCACGGATAGCGTCCCATAGGGCGCGGGTGGCCGGATTATCGGCCCGCACCTCCCGCAGCGGCTCAAAGATAAGGGGATGGTGGGCGATGATTAGTTGCGCCCCTCGGCTGCAGGCCTCGGCCACAACGGCGCAGGTGACGTCCAGCGTCACCAGGCAGGTATCCACCTCTGCACCGGCATCGCCTACTTGAAGCCCCACATTGTCCCACTGTTCCGCCAGTTGCGGCGGCGCGACAAGCTCCAGCTTGGAAATGATCTCCGAAACTCGCATGGCATACCGTCCGTCTCGCTTGGGGTGGTGTGGCTACTTGCGGAATATCAGGCAGTAATGGTGATGGTAATTCGGCACGAAGGTGCGCGGATAGCCCCAGATGCCCAGTTGCTTGCTGTCCTGGCACCAGATGCGCTCGCCCTGGAAGCTTAGAGTGCGGGAGACGCGCCTTTGCAGGTCCCAGGCCAAGGGCACTACGTGCCCTGCGGGCACGCGCTGGTTTTGGGCCACTATCACCAGGTACTTGCCCGGCTTCAGCAGCGCCGCACAACTATCGAAGATCTCGCCAAGGGTCTCGATGAACCGGTCATAATCCTCAATGTTACCGAGGTCGTGGGGGTCCTGGGAGTAGACCGTGTCCAGGCCTTGCTTGGCACGACGCTTATGAGGTGACTCCACCCCACCGCGGCTCTTGGACAGCATGTTCCAATAAGGCGGGGAGGTCATTATGAAATCGAACTGCGGCAGGCCGGTTTGCTCGTCCACCGCCAGCCCCCCAAGGTCGAGGTCGGGACGCACCCAATGGCTTGGGGAGGCGACCGTTCGCGCATCGGCGCAGATGACATGGCACTGCCCGTCGGCCCCCAGGGCGGCCAGGCGGCGGCGGGTGATGGCGGCGTACCGGGCTGACAGCTCGATACCCACCCCCCGGCGCCCCTCCTCGATGCACGCTACCAGCGTCGCACCGCTGCCGCAGAACGGGTCAAGCACCCATTGCCCGCGCTTGGTAAAAAAGCGCAGGAACTCGGCAACCAGTTCCTCAGGATAGCGGGCGGGATGCAACTCCGTATCCCGGTTGCGGTGATAGCGCCTTGAGTTGCAGATGAACCAGGACTTGGTGAACGTTATCCATTCACGGCCAGTCAGGTCGTTGAGGTCATTGCGCGGATGACGCTTGGCGGCGCGCCGGCCGCCGGGGCGCGAGGCGGCCTGCTGAGTGGTCTCGGTGAGGTCGGGCGGCTGGTGCTGCGTCTTGACGTCGTGCTGTATCATGATGAGTGTAAGCGGCTACTGATCGTCCTCCAGCTCCTCGTAGAATGGATATTCTTCACCGCCGGCGGCCTGTGCATCCGCCTGGGGTGGTGCATCCTGCTCATCTGCTTCCGCGTCTTGTTGCGAATGCTCGTCAACTGCAACTGCCATCTCGGAACCGGTTGCACCGCGCGCATGGGTGCCCTGCAGGACGGCATCCACCATCCCGCGCCCAACGAGGACCTGCCGCGGCTTGCTCCCCTCGTGAGGGCCGACGACGCCACGCTGTTCCATCATGTCAATCAGCCGCCCCGCCCTGGCGTATCCCACCTTGAAACGGCGCTGGATCATGGATACGGAGGCCTCCCCCTGCTCCACGACATACTGCACGGCTGCAGCGTAAAGCTCATCGTCCACCCCGATATCGTCGCCGGCATCCATTTCGCTGTCCGGCACCTCGGGTACGATCTGAAATTCCGGCTCGCCTTGCTCGCGCAGGTAGCTGACGACTTTCTCGATGTCGCTGCGCGAGACAAAGCTGCCCTGCATGCGGATGGGCTTGGGAGCCTCCAGGGGCGCGTACAACATGTCGCCCTGTCCGATAAGCCGCTCGGCTCCCTGGCCGTCGAGGATAGTTCGCGAGTCATGCTGAGAGGCCACCGCCAGCGCGATGCGGCTGGGGATATTGGCCTTGATGTTGCCGGTGATGACCTTCACCGAGGGGCGCTGGGTGGCCAGCACGAGGTGAATGCCGGTCGCCCGCGCAAGCTGTGCGATACGGCAAATCGAGAACTCGAACTCGGCACGGGCCTGCATCATCAGGTCGGCCAATTCATCAATAATGATGACCACGCGCGGCAGCGGCTCAAATTCATCCACCACCGACTGCTTGGGCATCCGCGCCAGCTCGTTGTATTCGGCTATATTCACTACCCCTTTGAGCGCGAACTGGTTGTAGCGCTTCTCCATCTCCCGAATCGCCTTGCGTAACGCATCAGCCGCTTGCTTGACACTGTGGACGACAGGCGATATGAGGTGGGGAATGCCGTCATATATCGCCATCTCCACGCGCTTGGGATCGATGATCATGAGCCGAACCTGCTCCGGCGTGCGGCTCATCAAGATGCTGATTATGGCCGAATGCAGGCATACACTCTTGCCCGAGCCGGTGGCCCCTCCGATGAGCAGGTGGGGCATGGCGACCAGGTCCACTATAACGGGCTTGCCCGAGATATCGCGGCCTAGGGCAATGGGTAGCTCGTAAGGGCTGTTTTGGAATTGTTCGGTTTCCAGTAGTGAGCGCAGGTCAACCATGGCGCGCTGCTGGTTGGGGACCTCGATGCCGATGGCGGACTTGCCGGGGATGGGAGCCTCGACCCGCACGTCGATGGCCGCCAGGCTCATCGCCAGGTCGTCAGCGAGCCTGGCAATCTGCGACACCTTTATGCCACGCTCAGGAGTCACCTCGTAGCGTGTCAGTACGGGCCCGCGCTCGTAGTGAACGACGCGCGCCTGGATACCGAAGCTTGCCAGCGTGTCTTCCAGCTTGATGATACGCTGGCTGTCCTCCTTGCGCGTCTCGGCGGTCTCTTTCGGGTGGGGCGAGGGCGTAAGCAGGTCAAGAGGAGGCAGAGTAAAGGCACGCCGATGCTTGGATGCGGCAGGCTGCGGTTGGGAATTGTCCAGCGGCTGCGATGTCGACTTGTTCCGCCTGCTCTTGGCGGGCTTGGCAGCCTCCGCCGAGGTCTGGTCGGCGACGGCGACCGCTTGCTCGGGCGGTTGCGGTGAAGCCGTGCCCGGCTCTGCAGCACTTGGGGTCGTGTTATCGTCGTCCAAGTCCACCCTGCGGTCTTTAGGAGGCATCCGCCGCGGCCGGTCGGCGCTTTTGCGGGAGCTTCTGCGCTTGCTTGTAGGCCGGCGGGCCAAGCGCACCCTTGCATAGC
>JALGVG010000212.1 GCA_029819875.1 Candidatus Zipacnadia bacterium
TGCTTCTGGTTTGACGCCATCATCCTGGAGGCCCTTGACAGTGGCCGTACCCTGGCCCCCTTGCACCTTGGTAGCCCGGCCGGTAATGACCTCGGCGTAAAGCTGGCCGTATTGAAGGGCCTGGTTGGAGTCGGCTGCGGGCTGGATCAACACGTCGGTCCGTTCCAGCACCCGCACCACGGCGCCGTCGGGGAACTCTATCTCGCACTTGGCGCCCTTGGTGGTACGAATCCGGCCGCCGACCTTCACCTCCGTGCCGGGGGAGGCCTCCACAAAGCTATCGCTGCCCGCTTGCTGGACCAGGACCTTGCCTACCGTGGCGGTTATCGTCACCGTCGAGTCAGCCCATGCCACCGCCACTGTCAGCAACATGACGCACACAGCCAAACCTATTCCAATTCCCAGTTCCCTGTTCCTGCGCTGCATGGCTATCTCTCGCATCGTTTTCAGTACTATACTGTACCTTAGAACACAGTTACCCCGCAAAGGTTCCAAGAAGATTCGCGAAACTGCGTGTGGATAGCCTTGAGCCTTGATCCCGTATTATCGCCCATAAGTATAACATTTTCAGCGAATTGTTCAACTATAATTTGCCCGCACTTACAGGAGAGGAATTGTCGTTCAGCGAATTGGTTCTGGGCAGTCGCAAATCACGCAGCCGCGCTCGTTGAGGTGATAAAGCATGGCAAGTTCCTTCGTCAATCAAATGCCGTTGCGGTGGATACACCTGGATTTCCATACCTCCGCGGATATTCCCGACGTGGGAGTGGAGTTCGATGCCCGGCAGTTCGCCGAGACGCTCAAGCGGGCAGGCGTGGAAGTGTGCACACTATTCGGCGTCTGTCACCACGGCATGGCTTACTATCCGACCAAGGTGGGCAAGATGCATCCGGCCTTGACGTTCGACTTGCTGGGTGCCCAGATCGAAGCATGCCGCTCGGCGGGGATTAAGACACCGGTGTATATCACGGTGGTATGGAACCTGCACCAGGGCACAGAGCACCCCGAATGGCTCCAGATGTCTGCTGAGGGCAAGCCGTACTGGGCAGGCCCACTGGGGGCGGGGTGGCCGTCGCTGTGCATGAACAGTCCTTATATTGAGACCGTGGAAGCACACGCAAGGGAAATAATGACACTGTACAACCCGGACGGAATATTCTTCGATATCGTCTGGCAGCACCAGCCGGGCTGCTATTGCAGGTACTGCATGGAAAGCATGGAAAGGCTGGGGCTGGATCCCGAGTGCGAGCAGGATGTGTTGCGTCATTCCGATATCATCGTTGAAAACACCCTTCGCCGCCTGTCGAAGGCCGTCTGGGACATCGCCCCGGAGGCGAGCATCTTCTACAACGGCCGGGTGGGCCAGGGGTTGGGACGCTGGATACCGTACATGAGCCATATCGAGATTGAGGCGCTGCCTACCGGAGGTTGGGGCTATTCATACTTCCCCTTCTGGGTACGCTATGCGCGTAATTTCGGCAAGCCCACCCAGGGAATGACGGGGCGCTTCCACACGGGCTGGGCGGATTTCGGGGGCCTCAAAGACGCGCAGGCCTTGCACTTTGAGTGCGCGGGGATCCTGGCGAATGCCTCGGCCATCAGCATCGGAGACCAGTTGCATCCGCGCGGGAAGCTGGACGAAGCGGTGTACGAAACCATCGGGGAAGCGTTCGCCGAAGTGGCCAAGAAACAGCCCTGGTGCCAACAAGCGCAGGCGGTAACTGAAATTGCAGTGATAATAAGCGGCAAATCCGGTGATGCTCACCAAGGCGCCTGCAAGGCACTCATGGAACTGCACCAGCAATTTGATATTCTCGAGCCGGTCCACGACCTGGACGGCTACGAGGTTGTCATCATTCCGGATGAGGGCGAACCTGCAGCCGAGCTAGTGGAGAAGCTGACGCAGTTCCTGGACCGCGGCGGAAAGCTGCTGCTCAGCCACCAGGCGTTGCTGGATCCGCGCACAGGCAACTTCGCACTGGCAGAGCAGATGGGTTGCCGGTACGTCGGCCCCAGCCCGTTTTGTCCGGACTACTTTAGGCCGGGCGAGAGAATAAGGCAGGGTATCAGGGAATTCAACTGGGCATTGTACGACGAATCAACGCAGGTACAGGTGACTGACGGCGAGGTACTCGGAGAGGTGTGGGACCCGTACTTCAACCGCACGTGGCGGCATTTCACCAGCCACCGTTATGCACCGGCCGCTAAGCGTGCCGAGCGACCGATGGGCGTACAGAAGGGGAACGTCATCTACTTGTATGGGCCATTCTTTGGTGCCTACTGGCGGTATGGAAATGCCGTGTACCGCCGCGTCATCGAAAACTGCCTCAACTTGCTGCTGCCACATCCCCTGGTGAGGACCTCTGCTCCGCGCTCGGCCGAGGTGACCGTCACCCGCAAGGGCAACATGGACATCGTCCACGTGGTCAATTACACGCCTCAACGCCAGGGCGACCACGTGCCCATAATCGAGCAGACGGTTCCGCTGCGTGAGGTGGAGGTCAGCCTGCGGCTGGACGGGCCACCCAGCAGGTGTTACCTGGCCCCCGCCGAGCAGGAGTTGGAGTGCGAGTACGCCGACGGTTACGCAAGTTGCCTGGTGCCCCGGGTTGACGCGCATGCCATGGTAGTGTTCGAACGTTAAGCCGCCAAGGCGGATTACCTGCGCACGGGTGGGATATAGATGCAAGAGTGGATTGATGAACAAACAGGCCGAAAAGTGCAGCAACTGACCGAACTTCCTGCGGGGGCGAGGGTGCCGTATTTCCGGCTGCCCAAGCACCTGCCCGGGGGGCTTGTACTGGCATGGGGCAAACATCAAACCGGCAACGTGCTGGTCATTGACCCGGAAAGCGGCGAGGTTGAGTACCTACCTTACCATGTACCCAACTTTCTCAAGCTGCGGGAACCAGACGGGCGTGCGTGGTATGTTGATGAGGCCCCCACAACCGGCCAAGAGGCCGGCCGCGCCGTTTGGGCCGTGGACCTGCCCACGGGCTCTCCGCAGCCGGTGGCCTCCCTGCCTGCAGACCTTCCCGGAAGCCCTGTGGACATCACTTGTGACGGAGGCACGCTGCTGCTGGCTGAAAGCACCCTCGGATACGACCCTAATGAGGCACCTCGTCCCGACACCGGCGACGTGGACGAATTCTGGCGCTGGGCGGCCTTGCCGCGCGCCGGCAAGATCTGGGCATATAACCTCCAGACCGGCGAGCTCACCAAGGTGACCGAATCGGCGGAATACAACTACCAGCATATTGATACTTCCCCTACCGATCCGCAACTGTTGAAATTCGCGCCCATCGCCTATAGCTCCACCACCCAGCGCATATGGGTCGTACGCACCGATGGCAGCGGTCTGAGGAAAATTCGTCCGCAGGAGGAATTCGAAGTCACGATGCACGAATGGTGGTGGCCCGGCGGAGAGCTTATCGCCTACAAGTACCAGGACCGGCGGGGAGACCCGACGTTTTACGCCATACCATGGCTGGAATATTCGCCCGTCCCCACCCAGGTGGGGTTAGCCGACATCGAGGGGGATGAAGTATACCTTTCCGACCCGATAAACCACTGGCATTCGCATATCAGCTCATCGCCGGACGGCCGATGGCTGTGCGGCGAGGGCACCGAC
>JALGVG010000213.1 GCA_029819875.1 Candidatus Zipacnadia bacterium
CATTCGCGAGAAAGAGGCCCGCAAGTCGGCGGAGGTCATCGGGGCCGAGATTATGTTCCTGGAAGAGGATGATGAATTCCTGTTCCACGACAGGCCTACGCGGCTGAAGTTCATTGACATGATCCGTTGGGCGAACCCGGATGTCATTATCACCCATACCCCGGACGACTATCACCCCGATCACCGCGCCTGTTCAGAGCTTGTCTTTGGAGCCAGCTTTGTCTCGTCCCTGCCCAACATCAAGACCGAACACGAGGCCCAGCAGGGCATTGCAGCCCTCTTTTACATGGACTCGCTGGCAGGTGTGCGCTTCGAGCCGGATGTGTACGTGGACATAACCGAGACATTCGAGACCAAGTGCCAAATGCTCAATTGCCATGAAAGCCAGGTCAAATGGCTGAAGGACCACGATAACATTGACATTCAGGAGTTCATGAAGTCGGTGGCGGAGATGCGGGGGCTGCAGTGCGGTGTGCCTTTCGCCGAGGGCTTCAAGGTTGCATGGGCATGGCCGCGTATCTCACCTCGGCGCCTGCTGCCGTAATGGAGATTTTCATGCCCGATCGACAACGGGGTAACACCCCGTTCCCCGCTAGTGCCAGCAGGCGTAGCACCGTCACCTGTTCTCGATAAGCACCGTCTGCAGGGTCCTTGCTGAAGCAAGGGCTGCCTGTGCGACGCAAAGCGCCGACCGTGCCTGTTGCATGGTTATGACCGGTGATGTGTCCCTGAGCACACATTCGACCAGGTGATTGAGCGCCCTTGTGACCGACCAGGAGCGAAAGTCGAGGGGACAAGGTACACGCGGGACACTGACTGACTCGTCGTGGCCGACAAGCAGCGGGATCTCGTCCTCGGGATCATCACGCGCTATCAAAAACCCGTCGCTGCCCGTCACCCGCAGTTCATATTTGCCGGCATTTGTACAGAACTCGGCCACAACAGTAGCCACAGTCCCCCCTCTGGTCTGCAGGGTCATGGCTGCCGCCTGCCTTTCGTCGTCCGCACGCTGTGCAGGCAACATACAGGATACAGCCATCGCAGGCCCCACAAGTCGTTCCAGCATGTAGATGGCCCGATAACCCCATGTAAACACTATATCACCATACCCCGGCGCTCCGGCGATATATGCCTGGGCGGTCTGCAGCTTTCCGATTCCACCTTGGTTGATGACCTTTTCCGCTTCAGCCTGGTAGGGAGCAAACAGTCCATCCAGGCAGCAAAACAGCCGCCGGCCGCTCTCTGTGGCTGCTGTCATCATGTCATCGCATTCGGCAACACTCTGGGCGGGAGGCGCTGACAAGATGACGTCCTTGCCGGCCTCGAACGCCATCATCGCCAGTCCCCGGTGCCGGGGATATGGTGCGCAAATGTCGACAAGCGATACGCCGGGGGTGTCTATCACCGATTGGAAGTCGGCGTAAGCGGCTTTGACAATTCCCCACTTGTCAACTATCTGTTGCCGCGCGGCATCGCAGGGCTCGGCCAGCAACACATCGTTGACGTCAGGGTTTTCTACATAGGCGGCCAGATGCAAATCAGTGTCCGGGCCAACTCCCAGGATGCCGACCGTCATCGGCATGTGTTGCCACTCCCTAACCTGCTTGTGTCCTCGAAGAAAGCTTACACCCTATCGAGGCGGAACTGTGCGGGCATGATTCCGCCCACTACCAGTTGGTGATGGTTGATAACCTCTTCCTGGCGCCACTCTTCGGGCAAGGCGGGGACAGTCACACCGTCTGCTGCCAGCAGCTCCAAGATGCGCATGAACACAACCCGGTGTGCGCGACCGGAACCGTCGCTGACCTTGAACGCAATCCCCAGGCCCCTGTCGCGCAACCCGCATGCCAGCAGCCCTTCAGCCCCGCCCTTGGCCGTCAGTTGATTGCCCGCTTCGCCCAGCAATTCGGTGTAGAAGCTCCCATGGCCGGCTACCATTTCCGGGGCTTGTGCCATCGCCTCGCAAATGCGCCGGCATGCTTCAGCCACTTCCGTTGGCAGCCCCTCGGGACTTGTCAAGCGCGCATAGGCGCGTGCCACGGCGGCGATCGGCAGTCCGATGGTCGGCGCCCCACAGCCGTCTACGCCGATGATGAATTCACTTTCGGGCAGGCCGGTAAGCAGCGAGTTGTTGTGCAAAATGGAGCGCTGCACCGGATGGTCGAGGGCCAGGTAGTCGTCAACGGATGCACCCATGGCTATGGCGGCGGCCAGCATTCCGGCATGTTTGCCTGAGCAATTGTTATGAAGCGGTGAGGGCGACTTGCCTTCGCGAGCGAGCCGGTCGCGCTCCGCCGCATCCGCAGGCGGGTGCACGCCGCATTGCAAGGCGCTCTCATCCAGCCCCAGCTTGGCCAGAATCCCTGCGACCGTCTGCGTGTGTATCTGCGAGCCATAATGCGAGGCGCAACATACTGCCAGCTCCTGGGCGGTAAACTCGAACCGGTCCGCGGCCCCACTCAACACAACGGTCAAGGCCTGGATCGGTTTGCCCGATGAGCGGAAGTAACAGCGCCGCTGTGCGTCACCCGCCTGCCGCAGGAGTTCACCGTCCGCGTTACACACCGCGACATCGCCGTAATGAGTGCTTTCTACAATATCACCACGAGTTACATAAGCTAATGCAGATGGATTCATGATTCGCTCCGTTGGACAAAGTTGATCTGCAGGTTTGATAGTATTCTTTCCAGTTCTCGTTGTTCCTGTCTGTCCGCATGATCTTGTAGCTGATTGATGAGCAGGCGCACGGTCTCGATGGCCACCTTGGCGCGCGGCAGGTCCACCTTCACCTCCTCGGCGCTGGGTGCTTTCTGGACGCCGAGATGGATCCACGCCTGCTGGGCGAACAGGCTTATGGCAAAACGCAGTACGTCGTACACGTCCAGGTCCGCCAAGGATGCGGCCGGCTTTTCTTCCGCGCCTTCCGGGGCAGCTTGTTCCGTGCTTGCCGCCGCGCGTGCGTCATTCGCGTTATTACCAGCAGCGTCAGTGGCTGAATGCCGCTTGTCTACCTTCTTGTAGCCTGCTTCATCCTGCTGGTGCTCGTTTTCGTGACGCGACATACTTATCACCTCTTTTCGAGGGAAGTAATCCCGTCCCATGGCCGTGTTTCGGATTACCATCATTATAATACAGTGTTGGGGAAAAGGTTCCCTGCCTGCAAAAAACCCTTCTGCT
>JALGVG010000214.1 GCA_029819875.1 Candidatus Zipacnadia bacterium
CAGATGGGGGCATGGGCGACAAATGTCCAGGCCGGCTGTGCCGGAACCGAGAAGTCAGCCCACACCGCAGCGGTGGAGCGCACGGTCCCGGCCGCGCGGGGCCAGGCCTTGGGGTGATGGGGATAATAGAATGTGGTAGTAGCGATCTCGTGGCGATGGCCGATGACGGTCGCCTGCACCCCTTCCAGTGCACCTGAAGCGGTACTGCGCGGCGCCACAGCCGCCCCCCAACTGACCGAGTGGCCGCCGTCATCCGAGCTGCGTACCAGCAGGCCGTGCCGGAAGGGGCGCGTGAGGAACAGCCCGGCTTCGAGATGACCATCCACGTCCTGGCCAAAGATGCCGATGCCGAAGCGGCGGAAGCGGCGGTGTGTGCTGATGCCGTAACCGAACTGGTCGCAAATGATGCCTATCGAGCCGCGCAGGATAGTCTCTGAATCGGTGTGCAGGTCGCGATTGAGCAGGGCGTTTACAGTATTGTCGCCATCAAAATCCCACAGGTATGTACCTGTGATGTGATGATCCGAGGAAAGTGGCATGACCAGTTGCGCCTGCAGGCCGGCGAAGAGGTCAATACCGCCCTCGGGGGCCAGCAGTTCCATGCGAGGCGAGACCATCAACATCGGCTTGAATGCCGCTGGCGCCGATTCCTGGGTACAAGCCGGTAATGCGATGAGCACCAAGCCGATGACTATTGGCGCTACTATCAGCCCGCGCCGCATGGACAGACCCCTCCCGTAGCGATCGTTGCTTCGAAGCAGTGGTGTAAAGCTTTGTACAAGTTTAGGCACCGGTCCTGCCACTTACTTGTAATACTACGCCGTGGACAGAGAAATGTCAAGCAACTGCCCCAACGTTTTTTGATTGCTTCAAGGGTCACGTTGTTTGTAAGGGCGAGTGAGTACACCGCTGGCTGGGAGTAAGGATTGTCGCAACTCGGGCTTGACCGCACTGTGGCGACCTGCGTTCGCAAGGCAGCGAGGCGTGTTGACTCGTGGCGTGCGGGCAGTGTACGGTACTGCATGACGAACGCGCCAGGACGCTGTGATGAATGCAATTTCGCCGGGGAGTGGTCGCGATGTCGACAGCGCTAATCATAGTATTGTTGTCAAGCCTGTGGCTTGGGGCCGCAATGTCAAGGCCCGCCAACGAGGTTTTCCCGGGCGCCCGGTGGGAGAGCAAAACGCCACAAGACGTGGGGATGAGCCAGGAGGCGTTGGAGGCGTTCAGCCGCTACGTCGGGGGAAGGGGCTGCGTGGTGCGGCATGGCTACATGGTCTATACCTGGGGAGATGCCGCGCAGCGCGGTGATGTCGCCTCGGCGGTAAAGCCATGGTATGCGCATTTTCTGTTCAAAGCCCTCGAAGAGGGCAAGATAGCCAGCATAGACGAACCAGTTGCTGCATATGAACCGCGGCTGATGACCCTCAACCCCGCGCTGGGGTACAAGGACCGGCAGATGACGTGGCGACACCTGGCCACTCAGACCGCATGCTACGGGGTGGCGGAGAAACCGGGGACGGCGTTCGACTACAATGACTGGCAGATGGCACTGTTCTTTGACACGCTGTTTTTGAAAGTGTATGGCGCTACGCTCGCGACGGTGGACGAAGAGGTGTTGCACTCGATGTTGACGGACCGGCTCGAGTGCCAGGATGAGCCCACGTTCCTGGCATTCGGCGACGATGAGCGGGCCGGCCGCCTGGCAATATCGCCGCGTGACTTTGCGCGCTTCGGCTTGCTGTATCTGCACGAAGGCCGCTGGCGGGACGAGCAACTCCTCAGCCGGGCGTACGCAAAACTGGCCGTCACCGACCCCCTCCCCAATTCCATCCCCCGCACTGCGGGCCAAGAAGCCGAGATGATACCCGGGCAACGCTCCATAGGCTCACGGGCCATTCCCGACAACCAGAGCGATCACCTGGGAAGCTACAGTTGGCTGTGGTGGACGAACGGGGTAGACCGGCAGGGCAAGCGGCACTGGCCGGATGCGCCGCTTGACACGTTCGGGGCTGTGGGCCACTGGGGCATAAGGGCGCTTTACGTCATCCCCGGCCTGGACTTGATTGTGAGCTGGAACAATACCCAAGTGCGCGGGCCGCAGATGGAGAACGAGGCACTGCGGCTGCTGACCGAGGCCGTGGTGGATGCTGATCCCATGCAGGGGCAGATTGTCGTTGACGGCCGGCACCGGCAGTGGCTGAAGCGCAAGGGGGGAGGGCCGGTGTTCATATGCGGGCCGGGGGACCCCGAAGGCTTCCTGTACCGGGGGAAGCTTAACCCTGACGGCACACGAGACGGCGACCAGATGGCGCTGATAAGAAAACTGAATGCCCTAGGGGGCAATTGCATATACCTGATGGCTGTCCGTTCCCATGGCGGGGACGGGGACAGCACCCAAAACCCGTTCGTGGATCACGACCCGGCAAAGGGGCTGAATCAGAAAGTCCTTGACCAGTGGGAGACCTGGTTCACGGTGATGGACCGAAACAACATCGTGATTTTCTTTTTCTTCTACGATGATAGCGCCTGTATTTGGGATACCGGGGATCAAGTAGGAGAACAAGAAGCCGGCTTCATTCGGGCGCTGGTGGACAGGTTCGAACATCACCGCAACCTCATCTGGTGTGTGGCCGAAGAATACAGCGAGCGATTCAGCCCTCAGCGGGTGCGCAACATCGCCGGCATAATCCGCAGTGCCGACGACTACAACCATGTCATAGCCGTGCACAAGCATTCCGGGCTGAGATTTGACGAGTTTGCCAATGACCCGAACATAGCCCAGTTCGCCATACAGTACAATGTCGGCAGTGCACAGCAATTGCACGAGGGCATGGTGCAGGCATGGCGGATTGCTCGCGGCAGGTACAACCTCAACATGTCCGAGGCCGCTGACTTCGGCACGGGGGCAGTGCTGCGGCAGAAGCTGTGGGCTTGCGCCATGGGTGGGGCTTACGTGATGGTGCTGGGAATGAATATCGCCGATACACCGAAAAGCGACCTGGAGGACTGCGGGCGGCTGGTCCGCTTCATGGAAGCGACGAACTTCAACGAGATGGCTCCGCACGACGAACTGGCGTTGGGCGACACGCAGTACGTGCTGGCGCGGCCGGGGCACAGTTATATTCTTTACACCGCGCAAGCCGACGGCA
>JALGVG010000215.1 GCA_029819875.1 Candidatus Zipacnadia bacterium
GGGGAGGTGTACAACCCCGTGGTGTAGCCGGCAGCACGCAAGATCGCCTCCAGCATCGCCGCCGTGGAGCCCTTCCCCTTGGTGCCGGCGATATGAATGCAGGTCAGTTCCTGCTGCGGGGAGCCCAGCAACTCCGCCAGCCGCTGCATGGTCTCAAGGGTGACCACTTCCTGAGCCCAGCGGCGGAACCCCCGCTTTTCAAAGTCTATAAACGAACGCAAGTATTCGGTGGCCTGAGCGTAATTTTCTATCTGCATGGCTTTGCCTGCAAAATCCGCCAAAGACGCGGGCGCCCTGTTCGCGGCTCAATGCCCCTTCTGCCGGCTGCACCGGGCTTGGCTTACCATTCGGGCGGCTCCGGCGGCTCGACGACCTCCACCTCGCCCTGCGGCCGCTGCAGCGGCGCCTTCACCATTGACGCGAATATCAATGTCAATACAGCCACAAACCCGGCTCCAACGAACACCATCCGGTAGCCGTAGGTATCCCATACCCAGCCCCCCAGCCATGGCAGAGACATCGAGACGGCGTGGTTGATGCTGATGCCCAGCGACAAGGTGGGGGCGATGTGGTCGGGCTGCTCGGCGATCTTGGACATGTAGGTGTCGCGCGCCATACCCACGGCGAAGCTGATCTGGTCAATCACGTAGCAAGTCAGGATAGCAAATCGGGCAAGCTCGCTGCCAGGGTGCAGGTGGCCGTAGGCAAATGTTATCACCACCAGCACCAGTGCGTCTATCATCAGGATAGTTCGTTCGCCGATGCGGTCAATGAGGTTGCCAAGCAGCGGCTGGAAAAAGATACCGACGAGGGCTGATACAATCCACAGTTGCGCGAATATGTAGGCCGGCTGGTGGAAGATGCGCACCAACACCCAGGGGCCGAACGTGATAAAGACCTGCTTGCGTGCTCCGAACAGGAAACAGAGCGCATAGTACAGCCAGTAGCGCCGCCGCACCACCAACTTGGGCCTGGTGAGTTGGGCGGCATGCTTGGGCACGGCCAGGAATGCCGGGATGGCCAGCAACGCGGCAACAGCTCCGCAGATGAAAACCGCCGAGTAATCCAGGTGAAGATACTTCATCCCTATCCAGACAATGAAGCAGCCCCCGATGGTGGCCGCCACCCCCACGGCCCCCACCTGCCCCAGCCGCCGCCCCGTGGCGTTCTTGCGCGCCAGTTGCATGGCGATGGAGCGATTGATGGGCATGGAGACATGGGTACCGATGCTCCAGCCCAACATCCCGATCATCATCCCGTGCCACGCGGTACCGCCCAGGCCCAGGACCAACATCCCCACCATGGTCGTGAGCGCACAGAGCGCCCCCACGTGGGTCTCGGCCATGAAAAAGAGCATTCCCGCAAGCAGCGCGGTGAGAAAGCCGGGCATTTCGCGCGGCAATTCGAGCATCCCGCGCTGCGAGGCCGTAATGTTGAACGTGTCGGACAGGTAATTGTTGAAAGTCGTCTCGAAAACGCCGCTGACTACTCCCAGGCACGCCACCGCGGCCAGGAACCAGAGCAGTCCCGGCGTGGCTTGCCGAAGCCTGTTATATGCCGACTGGAACATAATCGTGGCCTGCTGGATAATCGGTGGGCAGGCCGTCAGCCTGCCCACAGTGCCTTCGCCCTTGTAGCCTCCGGCCGTTCACTCCCTGGCCGGAAAGTGTCACCAGCCTCGTTGCTACGCCTCCAAGTCCTCGTAGATGGGGAACATCTCGCACAGCTCGCGGACCTGCTGGCGGACCTGGGCCAGTACCTTCTCGTTGGGGTTTCCCTGGCCGTCGTGCCCCTCGTGAATGACGCGTGCTATCCACTTGCCGATCTGGTGCATCTCCGCCTCTTTCATACCGCGGGTCGTCAGCCCCGGCGTGCCCGGCCGGATGCCGCTGGTTTCCGTGGGCGGCAGCGGGTCGTTGGGTATGAGGTTCTTGTTCACCACCATGCCCGCCATCTCCATCAGGTCAGCGGCCAGACGCCCGGTGATGCCCTTGTTGCGCAGGTCCACAAGCATCAGGTGGTTGTCGGTGCCTCCGGTCACCAGGGTAAAGCCCTCCTCCAACAACGAGTTGGCCAGGGCTTGGGCGTTGCGCACAATCTGGCGCTGGTACTCCCGGAAGCCGAATTCCTGTGCCTCCTTGAACGCTACCGCCTTCGCCGCAATTATCTGCATCAGAGGCCCGGCTTGAACGCCGGGAAACACAGCGCGGTCAATTGCCGTCGCCCACTTTTCCTTGCACATGATCAAGGCTCCGCGCGGCCCCCGCAGCGTCTTGTGGGTCGTGGAGGTGACCACCTCGCAATACGGCACCGGGTCAGGGTGCACTTCAGCCGCAACCAGGCCCACAATGTGCGCGATGTCAGCCATCAGGTATGCTCCCACTTCGTCGGCGATCTCTCGCATGCGCTGGAAGTCTATGATGCGCGGGTAGGCGCTAGCCCCGGCGATTATCAGGCGCGGGCGAACCTCTCTGGCCTGCTCGGCGACCATATCGTAGTTGAGCCGATCGGTTTCCGGGTCCAGGCCATAGAAGTGTGTTTCGTACAGTTGGCCGCTGAAATTGACCTTGTCGCCGTGGGTCAGGTGCCCGCCCTGGGCCACCGACATGGCCAGGATCTTGTCGCCCGGCTTCAGCAGCGCCCAGTACGCCGCCATGTTCGCCTGTGAGCCGGTGTGAAGCTGAACATTTACATGGTCGGCGCCGAACAGCCGCTTGGCCCGGTCAATGGCAAGCTGTTCAAGCTGGTCATAATATTCGCAGCCGTTGTAATAGCGGCGGCCAGGATAGCCCTCAGCGTATTTGTTGGTGAATATGCTGCCCGTCGCCGCCATCACTGCGCGGCTGGCATAGTTTTCCGATGGAATCAGCATCAATGTCGTCTTCTGGCGTTCCAGCTCTGCTGCCAGGATACGCGCCAGTTCCGGGTCTGTCTGTCGTAAAGTGCGGTTAATCATGGTCTGTCTCCTTGGGATAATAGGTTGCGAACGACACGGCCCTGGTATGGCCGCCGGCCGTGGCCCCGCGCTTGCGGTCTTCAGAAGAGGAGACCGCAGCGCGGGCATCGTCCGCAACCGCCGCGTGCCCAGCCCGAGTTCAACGTCAAGCTCATCGGCAGGTTCACGCTCCCAGGTATATT
>JALGVG010000046.1 GCA_029819875.1 Candidatus Zipacnadia bacterium
TCACATCGTCCCCGAACCCCCCGGTGGGGCGCATACCGATCCTGACGCGGCCGCCGTTCTGCTGCGGGAGGCAATCGCCCGCGCGCTGGACGAGCTGGCCCCCATCCCCACGGACCAACTGTTACGCAACCGCTACGAAAAGTTCCGACGCATGGCGGAGCCACAAGTACTCCAAGCACAATCCTCTGCTTGACAACGCCCAGGGAAACAACCACCAAGAGGACTGCCTACACACAAAGGCCCAAGTGTGTGGATAAGCGCCTTACAGTTGCAGCTCTACGGCGCCGGGCTGTAGGGGATAACCACTTTAATAGTGGGTGGTGCCGGAGGCCGGATTCGAACCGGCACGCCTGTCGCCAGGCGCCGGATTTTGAGTCCGGTGCGTCTGCCAATTCCGCCACTCCGGCACCGATGGAAGTATAGAGGCGATAATAGCCGCTGTCAAGAAGCCTCCCAGGCGTGGTAAAGCGCGGGCTTTTTCAAGCCCGGGCCGCAACCGGCATGTATACCGCCAGCAGCAACGCCACTAGTGCCGACATCGTCGCTACGAGCAGGCAAGTAGCCACGGCGCCGAACACCGGCATCAGCAATGCGCCGGCCACCAATGCCCCCGCCGCCGCCCCGATAAGGTCGGTGGCAAACAACAGTGGCACCGACTCAGCCTCACCGCCGCGGCCGGCAGCCCACAACAGGCTCGCGACAGGAAACTGGGCACCAATGAACACGCCGATGCTCAACGTGAGCAAGGGGAAGACGAAGTTGGCCGAAAGCGTGGAGGCGACCACACCTCCTGACCAAGCCCAGGTTGCCGCCAACAGCAGCGGCACCAGCGCGATGACGGCGGCCCCGGCCAGTTGAAGCCACGCCAGCCATGCAGCGAGCCGCCAGGCCGGCAGGGCGGCATCCACCATCCTGCCCACCCACATTCCGCCGATGGCAATGCCCAGCATGAAGGCGCCGGTGATGAATCCGATCTGATGATAAACGTAGCCGTAATATGCCTGGAAGGCAAAGATAATTACGACCTCGGCCACCATCCCCGCAAAACCGGCCACGGCGACGGCGCCCGGTACCGCCGACGGGCGCCAGGCAGGCCGCAGGCACAGGCCCAACCAGATCGCAAACAGCCCAATGATGACGGCAAAGGCGTGGCCGACGCGGAGCGTCGCAAGGCGCTCCAACAGGTGCGCGGAACCGTGATGGAAGTGCTGAAACCACCACGATTGGTAATAAAAGAAGGCGATAGGACGAGCGTCCAGGTTGAGGGAAACGGGCGCTTGCTGGCCTAAGCGATACAAAAACAGGTCGCGGTTGAACGGCGCCAATTGTGCGTATGCCTCGCGTTCGAAGATGCTGGCGCTTATGCGGTGCCGACCGAGCCGCTGTTGCACCTGCCCGTAGTCCTCGGCAAGTTTCGCCGCCGGCCCGCCACCGACAACTACCAGCCGATCCGACGAGGGCAGCAACGCAAGTCGCCTGAACACGGACTGGACAGTGGCATAAAGGGACTTGTTCAACAGCAGCAGCGGGCCGCTCAGATAGGTGGTGGAAGAGGGTATCTGGAAGCACACCACGCCCCACGGCGCCAACAGGCGCTTGACTTCACTGAACCATTCAACGGTGTAGAAGCGGTTCAGTTGGGCTGATACCGGCCCCGGCAACATGACGAGTACAACATCATACGGCGTGACCTTTCCCCCGGCGGCAAGCCGCTTGACGAACAGCCGGGCATCAACTGCCACACAGTTGACGCGCCGGTCATCCAGGCAAGCGGCTTCCTGCGGCGGCAGCCAGCGCCGCGCCAGCTCAAACACCCGAGGGTCAAGCTCCAGGTAATCAACCCGCACGTCACCGTACTTGAGCAGCTCCTTGAGTGCGCCCACGACTCCGCCGCTGATGAGCAATACCCTGCGCGGGTGCTCCACCTGCGTCATCGCAAAGTGCACGGGGATCTGTATCGTCGGCATCGGCGGCGCGGTCCCGGTGGGCATGCCGTTGCGGAAAAAGCACACGCCCCGGCTGCCGAGACGGGTCACAACCGTGTTGCCGTAGATGGAATTGCTGTTCTCCAACACCCGGTGCCCCTGCCACTGCACGCGCAATGACCACCTCGCCAGCGGCACCGCCAACGTCACGAGCAAAGCGGAGGTGACAATCATCGCCGCCGACAAGCGCAGGGCATTCCCTCGCCGGCAATGACACACCAAGGCGGCACCAACCGCCAGATTGAGCAGTCCTCCCACTGCCGCCGTAGTGAAGGGGTCCAGCAGGCGCAGGGCAATCCAGGCCAAGGCCACCCCTCCGAGCAGGTGCCCGATGGCATCGTAGGCGTATGCCCGCCCCCCGGCAGAGGTGTGCAGGCGGCGGCAGGCATGTGCGTACAGGCGCGAGGCGGCGGCGAATTGGCAGCCGTCAACGGCAGCAGGCAGCGAGACACCGGCAACAGTCACAATGACGATGTGAAACAGGCTCAGCATCACGCCGGGCTGAAGGGCGAGGCCATGTACCACCGCCTCCCCACCCGGTCCGAGAGCCGCAAGCGGGGATAGAAACGTGGGGAGCAAATTGGCCAGCAGCCACGGGGCACAGCGGATGAGGGCAAGGCCGGCGAACAAGGCCGCCCCGGGCCAGAGTGTCAGCCACGCCACGCGGGTAAGCGTCACCTGTAGGTCCTCGTCCGCACGCCCCAGCCTGCGACCGTACAGAGTGCCTGCGGCGCCCAGCAGCAACCAGAATGACAGTATCAGTCCGATCGTCAGCTCGGTGCCGTAGCATACCACCAGCAGCTCGCGAAACACCAGCACCTGCGCTGCCCCGGCGGCGACGCCGGGCGCAACCAGCGCCAGGGCTGCCAGGCGAGCTGCTGTCCGCTCATCAACCCTGGCTGCACGTTCCATATTCCTCAGCCCGGCCTGCCGACCGCCGTCAAGTACACCGGCACTTCCCTTTGCCCATCCAGCCCCAACAGGCTTGCCACTTCATCATCGTAAAAGGCACCGATGTTGACGCTGCCCAGGCCGAGGGCGACAGCCGCCAGTTGCAGTTGCGCCCCCAGGTGGCCGGCGTCCAGGTATATGTAGCGGTACGCACGGTCGCCGTACCTGTGAGCACAGCGCTCAACCACGGCGGCCCAAGCGAAGACAGCCGCAGCCTGGCGTGCTGAGGCCTGCCCAAGACATGCTGCACCAATATCCTCGGAAAAATCGCCCTCTGCCAGCAGCGCCAGCCGGTGATTGCGCACGTCGTAGTGCGCCAGGCCCGACGGGCAGTCGGTCACGCGGTTAAGCACCACGTACGTCTCGTTGGGATACAAGGCACCTGCCGAGGCGCAGGCACGTAACTGTCCGCCGGGTGCAGTCAGGCCCTGGACCGCCCACAGCAGCTGCGAAAGCTGGGCAAGCTCAAGGGGCTCGCGGGAAAACTCCCGCACCGAGCGGCGGGCGGCGATAATCTCCCACAAGTCCCCACCCCCGGTTGAGGCGGGAGCGGGCAGTTCAATCCATTGCAGCACATCGGCATATTCCTTGTACGGCTCCACGGGCCGGGCCCACGAGGGGCTGGCTGGTGTGCGGTGGCGGGAATAGCTGGTCTGGGCCTGGAAATGAGAGCCGATGCTGGAAAACTCTGTCATCTCGCTCACCTGCTTTCATCACCCGCACTTACGTCTCTGCCAAGTCGGTGCGAAGAGACAGGCGAGACCCGCGGGGCCTCGCCTGCTATTCTCCCTGCAAAGCGCGCGGCACCTTGCCCCGCGGCTAGTCGCACTGGCTATAGCCGCAATCGCGGCACACCACGCAGCCGCCTTCAGAGAACAGCGCGCCGCCACATTCGGGACATGCCCCCAGGTGGCCGAAGCTGCTCTCCCTGAAGTCAATGCTGAGCTGGGCATCCTGGGGAAGCACACACCGTTCGATAGCCTTGGCAAAGGCATCGGCACAAGACAGTATTCTTCCCCCTCCCGGCTCCCAGGCCGGCATGTGGCAACTGATGCCCTTAAGCTGCTTGACAACATGCTCAGCAGGTATGCCCGAGCGGAAGGCCAGCGAGATCAGGCGGGCGAGGGCCTCGGTCTGGGAGGCGGCACAGCCCCCCGCCTTGCCCATGTTCCCAAACACCTCGAAGGGACGGCCCTGCTCATCCTTGTTGACCGTCACGTACAGCTTGCCGCAGCCGGTGCGCATCATTATCGTGGTGCCCTGCACGCTGGTGGGGCGCTCCCGCGGCTGAGGTTGCAGCATCGTCGCCTGCGAGGCTTCCTTGGAGGCAGTCTTGCCGGCGGTAAGCACCTGCCCTTCCCTGCTGCCGTCCCGGTAAATGGTGATGCCCTTGCATCCCAGGTCAAAGGCCAGGTTGTAGACGGTCGCCACGTCCTCAACCGTGGCCTCATTGGGGAAATTGACGGTCTTGCTTACCGCGTTGTCGGTGTATTTCTGGAACGCTGCCTGCATTCGTACATGCCACTCTGCGGGCACGTCGTGAGCCGTGACAAACAGGGCCTTGACATCCTCGGGTACCGCGCTGACGTCCTTGAGGCTGCCCTTGGCGGTTATCTCCTGGATGAGTTCAGGGCTGTAGAAGCCCCTGGCCCGCGCGATGCGCTCGAAGAGGGGGTTCACCTCCACCAACTTCGTTCCATCCATGACATTGCGCGTGAAGGCTACCGCAAACAACGGTTCGATTCCACTAGAGACGCCGGCAATAATGCTGATGGTGCCGGTGGGGGCGATTGTCGTCGTGGTGGCGTTGCGCAGGGGCAGGCGTTGACCATCCCGGTTGAAAATACTTTCCTCCCAGTTGGGAAACGTCCCGCGCTCGCCGGCCAGCTCCGCCGAGGTGCGGCGGGCCTCCTGCCTGATGAAGCTCATCACCTGCTCGGCAATCTCCACCGCTTGCTGGCAGGCGTACGGCACGCCCAGGTAGATGAGCATGTCGGCAAAGCCCATCACCCCCAACCCTATCTTGCGGTTCGCCTTGGTCATCTTTTCAATTTCCGGTAACGGGAACCGGTTCATGTCAATAACGTTATCCAAAAAGCGCACGGCCAGGTGCACGGTTTCGGCCAGGTGATCCCAGTCAATCGTCGCAGAGCCGATGTCTCCCTTGACCATCTTCGCCAGGTTGATGGAGCCGAGATTGCATGACTCGTACGGCAACAGCGGCTGCTCGCCGCAGGGGTTGGTGCTCTCGATATCGCCGACCTGGGGGGTGGGGTTGTCCGCATTGATGCGGTCGATGAACATAATGCCCGGGTCGCCCCCGTCCCAGGCCAATTCAACCATCTTCTCGAATACTTCCGCCGCGTTCAAGACATCCGTTACCTGGCCGCTGCGGGGGTTGATAAGCTCGTAGGTCTCCCCGTTGCGAGCACGGTGCATGAACTCGTCGGTAACCGCCACGGAGATGTTGAAATTGTTAAGTTGCGTGTGATCCCGCTTGGAGAGGATGAACTCCATGATATCGGGGTGATCGACGCGCAAGACCGCCATGTTCGCGCCCCGACGCCTGCCGCCTTGCTTGATGGCTTCGGTGGCTGCATCGAATACCTTCATGAACGACACCGGCCCCGACGAGACCCCCTTCGTGGAGCTGACGATATCATCCTTGGGGCGCAAGCGCGAGAATGAAAAGCCGGTGCCGCCGCCGCTCTTGTGGATGAGGGCGGTGTTTTTCACCGCTTCGAAGATACTTTCCATGGAGTCTTCAATGGGCAGTACGAAACATGCAGACAACTGCTGGAAGGGGCCGCCGGCATTCATCAGTGTCGGACTATTGGGCAGGAACTCAAGGGATGTCAGCAGCCTGTAGAACTGCTCTTCACGCTGCCGCACCTCGGCCTCCGAAGCACCGTAGTTGGCGTCGGCGGCAGCGATGTTATGCGCCACGCGGCGGAACATTTCGGCCGGCGTTTCAATCGGCCGGCCGCTTTCGTCCTTCTTCAAATAACGGCGTTCAAGAACGGCTATTGCATTTTCCGAAAGTTGCAGGTCGCCACTGGAGGACCGCCCTGGCGCCATTTCTGCCCACCTCAAGGTCAAGAGTGTAATAGTGGTTGGTGGTTGTCAAATTGCCGGCACTACTAACAGAGGTGCAATACTTCGCAAGAAGGCTTGAAACTCGGCTTGTGAATACAAGTTTCACCGCGCAAAGCTATGCGGGGTTATACTATAACCCTTAGCCGGGACCGCTGTCAAGCACGAATCAATTACCTGCCTCCGCCCTCAAACACGGCCCCCGTGCGCCCCGGTGGCAGCCCTGACCGGCCGGCGATGTCATGGCCTCGCTGCCGGCTGGTGACTGACTGGGACATGGTCTTTTCCACGGGCAAGCAGGCCTGCTTATGGGCCGTCCAGCTCCTTGAGATGCTCGTGCGGGTCAATGCCGATGGACAGCAGGTACTGGTCAATTGCGCGATGCTTTGCCAAGGCAAAGGCCATGGTCAGGAGCTGCTCGGCGGGAATATCCTCCAAGTCAACCACCCCCAGCGAACCGAGCTCGCTAAGGCATTGATCAAAGTTCACTTTCCGCACCACTGTTTCGCCGCGTACCGTGTCCGTTATCTCTATCTCGATTTCTTCGGGGATTTCCACCTTGGTGAGTACTCGCGCCTTGATCGTCACTATTCAACATCCTCTCACTTATAAATTTCCGGCAATACTTGCTTTTGGATGGCGAACAACTGCTTCAGTCCACGCTGGCCGAGGTTGATCAGTTCCCCGAGCTGGGGGATGGTAAACGGCGCCCCCTCGGCGGTGGCTTGCACCTCGACGAGGTTACCGGAAGCACACATCACCAGGTTCAAATCCACGGCAGCCCGGAAATCCTCCTCGTAGCAGAGGTCAAGCAGTTGCTCGCCGGCCACGATGCCCACTGATACCGCCGCCACCTGGTCGGTCAACGGCCAGCGCCTGACCAGGTTTTTGCTTTGCAGGTATAGACAGGCTTCCGCGAGGGCGACGTAGGCGCCGGTGATAGAGGCAGTCCTCGTCCCGCCGTCAGCCTGCAACACGTCGCAGTCCAGTTGCACGGTCCGCTGACCGAGGGCACGCAGGTCCACGACTGCACGCAACGCCCGCCCTATGAGCCGCTGGATCTCCAGGGTCCGTCCACTCTGCCGCCCCGTGGCCGCCTCCCGTGCGGTGCGCTCCCGGGTGGAACGCGGCAGCATGGAATACTCCGCCGTCACCCACCCCTGCTCCATCTCGATCAGCCAGCGGGGCACCTTGTCCTCCACCGTGGCAGTGCAATAGACCTTTGTGTCTCCTACCTCGATGAGACAGGAGCCCTCGGCATACTTGTTGACCCCCCGTGTTATGGTGCAGTCGCGCAGGTCCTGGTTCCCACGTCCGTCTTTGCGCAGCAATGTCAAGCTTCCTTTCTTCGGCCCGGGCACATGCTACAGGCTCCTGCCTCCGTGCCCTCGAAATATTGCCGCAGCCCTTCCACCACCGCCGCCGCAGCCAACTGCCGGATATGCTCTTCGCCCAACAGTTTCTCCTCGTTGCGATCGTTCAGATACATCAACTCTACCAGGCAGGAGGGCATCACCGTTTCCCGCACCACCACGAACCGCGCCCGGCGCACTCCGTTGTCGCGCCGCTTCAGCTTGTCCACGAGCTGGCGGTGCATTATCACTGCCAGGCACTTGCTGTCACGAGTGTACCAGTACGTTTCGGTGCCCTGCCGCGTATCCGGCTTGGGCATGGCATTGCAGTGAATGCTTACGAAGGCGTCGGCAGCCAGTTTATTGGCCAGTGCAACCCGTTCGAACAGGTCTATATATACATCATCGTCGCGCGTCAGTACCGGCCTGGCGCCGGCACGCAACAGGCCGGCCGCAACGCGCCTGGCCACATCCAGGTTTACATCCTTCTCCAGCAAGCACCTGCCGCGTGCCCCGGGATCCTTGCCGCCATGCCCAGGGTCAAGGACGACAAGGCGTCCCTGAAGGTTTTGTCGCCGGAACTTGATAGTGAACTGCGAGTCGGCTGAATCGCAACTGCTCCTGAACTGGATAAGCTGGCGCATCTGCAGTCGCAGCGTGGTCCAGCCCGTCCGCTCATCTGCAGACACCGTCAACCGGTCCACGAATTCGCCGTCCCCCGGCTCTTGGAGGCGGTGGGGTGGGGCCGTCACATCCGGAAATTGCACGATGACCGCGGGCGGGTCGTACGTGACGTCAATGACCGGCAGCACCGGCCCGCTGAAGCGGCACGTGACGGCACTGCTTGCATCTTCCGCCCGGCTGATGAGCACCTGCTCGAAATCGATGCTCCGCCGATCAATTATCGGCTCGTCGCCGTCGAGATGACCCATAACGAAGGTTCCGCCGCAGCCGTCCGCCCTCGGATGCCACACGGCCGGCCGCCGGTCGGCAAGGTCCATCACGAAGCGGGCAATCGGCGGATCCTGCCGGAACTGGCCGAACCGCACCCGCCGAACGTTCGCCTGGTTTACGAGGGTAGTAACCGGCTTTTGCACGATTTCCACACCGGGCAGGTCCACGAAGGCGCGCTCAGGATTGGCGACCCAGTTGGTATGCGCTTCCACCGGTCCTGACGTCTGGATGAAAACGCCGACTCCGTCGTCATCACCTCGCACCTGCACCGCCAGCACCGTGAGGTTGGCGACAAGCCGCTCGTCCTGCGGCTGCCAGTGCACTACGCAACCCAGCGCTTCCAGCAACGGCTGCAACGGGCAGATGAGCACGCCATCCACGATTCGGGGCGCTGCAGGCAGTGGCTGCGCGCCGCCCTCAGTGGACAGCGCTTGTTCGCCGGCCTTGACAACCACCGTCTTAGCCGGCCGGGTGGTGATTGTCAGGCGGCCTTCCGCCTGGTCCCAGACAACCGTCGCTCCCAGCGCCTCGGCACATGCCGCCGCAGGCCCCCATACCACTCCCTCTTCCACGCTCGGCGCCGGTGAGCCTGCAATCTTGTGGCCTGCTACGGTCACGGTGAGGGCATCCGCCGCCGGCCCGGATACCGCCAACCATATCAGGCCCAACAGAGCGCATCGTATGGTCAGATAATGCCGCATATTGCTCGTGTTCTTTGCCCCTCTGCCTGTTATGCAACTGTCCTGCAGGTTTTCCGCTCCCCTCCACTCCCCGGCCCGGGCGCTGTCGCCGGAGACGGGTTTGCTACACTGTGCCACGAACCGATGACAGTGTCAAGCCTGCCTGCGATAAAGGCAAGTGCTCGACAGCGAAGGGACGATTCGGGGGCCGACAGTCGGGCTGCTCGGCCAAAGGCGGCCGGAAACTGTATCCACGCTTCACCCAAGCCGCTCGCGCAACATGCTCTTCAAGCGCGCCATGTCCTCGACGAGAACCGGTTGAAGGCTCTCCCGATGCAGTGCGGCGGCGGGATGGTAGAGGGGCACATACAGTATGCCGTCACGCTCCACGGGCTGGCCGTGAATCTTGCTGATAGAGGCGGTGGGGTCGAGTAATGTCTGCGTCGCGGGCCGCCCGAGCAGGCAGATGATCCGCGGGTTTATTGCGGCGATCTGGCCGTCAAGGTATTCGCGGCAGGCCCTGACCTCGTCAGGGCGCGGTTCGCGGTTCTGTGGCGGGCGACACTTGACGATGTTGGTTATGAAAACTTCTGGCCTGCGCAGGCCGGCCTGTAGCAGCAAGCTGTTGAGCAGTTGGCCGGCCGGCCCGACGAAGGGCCGACCCTGCTTGTCTTCGGCTGCACCGGGGCCTTCGCCGATAAACATTATCGCCGCGTCAGCAGGTCCCTCGCCGGGGACGGCATTAGTGCGGGAGCGCCACAGGTCGCACTTGCGGCACCTGCGTATCTCCTGGGCGATTTCCTCCAGCAAGTCATCCATCAGCCGACACGTTCCATGCAGGTTTTACCCGGCACTGCTCCCACAGCTACCAACCACTCCAAATCGCACACCTAGCCTGTCGTTGCGCAAACGGCAATGCTATGCCGGCCGATTGCGTCAGCAGGCAATGCCCAGTTGCCGGCACACTTCTGCTATCCGGGCGGTATCCTTTTCGCTGGCCTCCACCAGCGGCAGGCGCACTCCGCCCACCGGGAAGCCGCATATCTGCAGGGCGCGCTTTATGCAAGGCGGATTGCCGCTGGGCAAGAACGCCGCTTCAAAGATCCCCAGCAGCTTGTGGTGGAGCTTCCAGGCGCCTTCGGTGTCCTTGTTGTGGAAGGCTTCAATCATCGCCTTCATGTCGCGACCCACCACGTGGGCGACCACGCTGATGACGCCTACCCCGCCCACGGCGAGGACAGGAAGCGTCATGCCGTCATCGCCGGACCAGACCGTGAAATCATCGGGCTTGTTTGCGCAGATCTGCGAGATCTGCTTGATGTCACCGCTGGCTTCCTTGACCCCGATGATATTGGGAACATCCTCGGCCAGCCGCAAGACGGTGGCGGCCTCGATGTTCTTGCCGGTGCGGCCGGGCACGTTGTAAACGATGACCGGCAGCTCGGTGGCCGCCGCGGCCCTGGCGAAGTGCTGGTAAAAGCCTTCCTGCGAGGGCTTGTTGTAGTAGGGACCGACAAGCATCACGGCATCCACGCCCGTGGCGGAGGCCTGCTTGGTCAACTCGACGGTATGGTGGTGGTCATTGGACCCCGTCCCCGCCACCACCGGCGCATCACCTACGGCCTGCTTGACAACGCGGAACAGTTGCAACTTCTCCTCGTCGCTGAGTGTGGGCGACTCTCCGGTGGTGCCGGCAACCACAAGCCCGTCACTGCCCTCGTTGATGAGTTTGACTGCAAGCTCGCAGGCGCGATCGTAGTCAACGTTCAGGTCACTGTCGAACGGCGTGACCATCGCGGTCAGTAGATTGCCCAGTTGCGTCATCTCGCGCACTCTCCCTTGTATAAGCAGAATCACTAGTTACATTCCATAGGCTGACGAAGAATCCTGCTTGGAATGAACAACTTGGCAATGAACCTGTACCGCTTGCCGCCTGCAAGCAGGGTCTGTTTTGGCTGGCCCGGCGGGTCCGGGGAGGTTGCCGCCCGCTTTTGTGTTCATGGCGTGAAGGTCTGCGCCCTCGGACAGCGAATTGCAGGCTAGGATTTCGTCCGAGTGCAGCAGACGATACAGAGGAGGAAATTCAAGATGGCAGACAAGATAAAGATAGCGCTGGTGGGCGCCGGCATGATGGCCAACCGGGTGCATTATCCGTCGCTGGTGGAATTCGAAGACGTCGAGCTCGTGGGGCTGTGCGACATTGTAGAGGAAAAGTTGCACCAGACCGCCGACAAGTTCGGCATTGAGCGGCGTTTCACCGATTACAAGCGGATGATTGAAGAGACCGACCCGCAGGCCATCTATGTACTGATGCCCCCCTACCAGCTGTTTGACATCGTCGTTCACAGCCTGGATTGCAAACTCCATGTCTTCATCGAGAAACCGCCTGCGGTGACCCTCGACCAGATCCGCCAACTGGCACATCGTGCCGAGGACAACCTGTGCCTGACGATGGTGGGCTTCAACCGCAGGTTCATCCCCTTGCTGCGCAAGTGCCGGGACATGGTGTTTGAACATGCCGGCTCCCCGCACCAGGTGGTCTCGACCTTCTACAAGTGGCACGATCCCCCTCGGCCTTACTACAACGGGGCGGTGGATATCCTTACCTCGGACGCCATTCACGCGGTGGACGCCATGCGCTGGATGGCGGCCGCCGAGGTGAAGGATCTGGCGGCGGTAGTGCGCAACCACGGCCAAAGGCTGGCCCTCAGTTGGAACGCCCTGTGCCATTTCGAGAACGATTGTGTCGGTGTGGTACTGGCCAACTGGCGGACGGGCGCCCGTACCCACCAGTTCGAGATGCATGCGGACGGAATCAGCGTCTTCTGCAATCCTGACTACGATGCCATCATCCACCGTGACGGTGCCGAGCGGGTGGAGGTAATCACCACGCAGGAGGCAGCCGGCAGCGACCAGAACTACAAGTATTACGGCTTCTGGGGAGAAAACCGCCACTTCGTTGACAGTATCAAGAACCACCAGGAGCCTGAAACCTGCTTCTCGGATGCCGTAAAGACCATGGAGCTGGTGGATCGCATCCTGCATTCGTCACTTTAGGCGGCTGTCTTTCAGCATTACCAGGAAGGGGCACAGCCTTGGCCGTGCCCCTTCTTTGTCTGCTTTCAATCCATGCGCCAGGCGCCGTTTGCCGTCACTTGGCGACATCGAAGCTCGCAAACAACGGGTTCATCAACCCTGTCGCCTGGGACTTGGCGTCCTGGGGCATGGCTGCCCGCAAGCAGTATCCGGTTCCGTTCTTGCATAGCAGCCACAACTGCTCGCTGATATTGCCTCGGTCAAACTTCAGGATTCTGGCCGGTCCACCCAATGCTTGGCCTTCGGTCTGGCTTACCTGCTTGGCCTCTTCCCAGAGGTGCCGGTACAGCTTGGTCGTCGCCTCCAAGTCTGAGGCAGGTCGCTGTGCAACCGTAAAAACCAGCGGAGTTTGATTGATGGCCGGGCCGACAAGTACGAGTACGAGGCCCTCATCGGGGTTTTCCAGTTGAGGAGCGCGCTCCCAACCCTCGGGCACCACGATCTTGAAATTATTGACGGAAAGCACGGTGCCGGCAGGCGCTGATTCCTCTGCCGAGGTGCCGGTTGCGCTGCCGGGTTGTTCCGGCGTTGTTTCCGGCTCAGTTTCCCCAGACCCAGACGACGAGGCCGAACCGGTCGGCACCGACGGTGGAGCGGTGACCTGCTGCAGTGTTTCACGCTCCCGGCGATACAGTTGCCCGTCGCGGTACTTCTTGAGGTCTTCCAGTATATTCGTGAGGCTGATGATCATCTGGTCCAATATGCTGTCGGGGACGATGGCCTCGTATATCTCCACCTCCCCCATTTCCACGCGCAGGTCCGAGCCGTGGTTGCTGGTGATCACCAGCCGAACATAACGCGCCTCCACGGGTGCGGGGAAGTCAAAAGCCTGCTGAATGGGCTTGTTGACGACCAGCACCTTGCGGACCGTCTTGTATGGGCCGTTGGCGGTGGTATTGGAGACCTGGATCTCCACGTCGCGTACCCAGCGGCCGATGATGCTGGGGCTGTCGGTGACCGGATCGATTACCACGCGGCCGATCAGATGGGTGCGCTCTCCCTTGAAGGCAAACACTATCCACTGCGGATCAGTCTCGCTGGGAGGGGTGGCCGAGGCCCACCCGTACGAGTCTTCGGGGACAAATGACCCCACCACGTGCTTGCCGTCTATGAGGTTGGTAACCTTCCATTGGGGCATCTCGCTGCCGTCTGCGTTGTGGGCTTCCGAGGAAAACGCCTTTATGAAGCCGCCGTTTTCAGCCGCCGCAATGTTTATGCTTCCAGCCACGGTGGTAACCGCCCACAGTGTGCTTGCAACTGTCAGCATGAGTACCAAGGCAAATGGCAGGGTCAATAGCAGCCTGTTGCTTGTCATCTGTTCGCTCCTCAATGATGTTGGATTGGGGTGTGTGTTACGCTTGGTTTATTCGATTCAGGGCGTCGGCTGCGACGTGTCGGGAGGCTCGAACGTGTCCTCAAAGAACACCTCACCATCGCGTCGCACTTCAATCGTGGTGCGACCGTGTGCTTGAATGGCGACTTCCTTGGTATCTCCAGGGTCGAGGGTAAAGGTCCCCGCGTGCACCCGCACTCGAGTCTGGTCAGTGTACCAGATATCGATTTTCTGGCCCAATTGTTGACCTTGAGGTGTAACCCGCACCCGCAGCTTGAAAACTTGCGGGTCTTTGAACGCAGGGGCGGGTTCCCGCTCCACATCCACCAGCGGGTCCACCGGCAGCGGCTCTTGTTCAGCCGGCTCTTCGGTCAAGCCGCCTTCTTCCGCGGGCTTCTCCGGCCCCTTGGAAACATCAACGTCAACGGCGGTGCCCTTTTCCACGGAGGTGCCTGCCGGTATTGACTGGTGGATCACCGTACCTGCCGGCTCGCGGGAGAATTTTTCTTCCGTCTTGCCCAGTTTCAGCCCCGCCTTCTCCAACCGCTGCTGGGCTTCGGCCAGCATCAATCCCTCCACGTTCACCACCGGGACGATCTCCTCCCCTATCGCTATCACCAGGTCCACGGCGGTATCTTCGTCTACCATCGCCCCGGCCGGCACCGACTGCTTTATTACCGTTCCCTCGGGCGCCGTGTCGGTTTTCTCGATGTTGATGCTCCCTATTCGCAGGCCCAGCTCTTCCAGCCGTTCGCGGGCCTGTTCCTGTGTATATCCCTTAAGGCTGGGCACTTGTATTTGCTTGGGCGGGGTGCCCGGGTAAAACACCAGCATCGTGATCCAGATCACCAGCACCAGGCCGATCAGTCCCCCCAGGACAGTAGCGACTATGCTCCAGGGATTGACCGGCTGGGCCCGGGCGGACACGCGGTTTCCGGCGACCGCGAGCGGCCGACGCTGCGTGCCGGCATCCAGCGCGGGCTGCAAGGGCACCGTGGATTCGGCCGAGGACTGCACACGCCGGTGCGATCCAGTTGCTCGCTGGCGGCAAGCTTCTCCAGGTCAGCCAGCATCTCGTCGGCGCTCTGGTAGCGGCGCGCCAGGTCCTTGGCCATCGCCTTGTTAACTATGAACTCCTCGGCTGCCGTGACCTTCGGATTGATGATATGCGGCGCCACCGGCCGTTGCCGCACGTGCATGGCAGCCAGTTCGGCCGGCGTTTCCGCGCGGAACGGAGGCTGGCCTGTCAGCGCCTCGTACATCACACAACCCAATGAATAGATATCAGACTGGGGAGTTGCCGGCCTGCCCTGCGCCTGTTCGGGAGAGATATAGGCGGCCGAACCCCATACCTTGCCTTCGGCGCTCAGACTGCCCTGGTCCACCGCTGCAGCGATGCCGAAGTCGGAGAGCTTGGCGATGCCGTCATCGGTGAACAGGATGTTCTGGGGCTTGACGTCACGGTGCACTATTTGCGCGCGGTGTGCGTAGTTGAGCGCCCTGCAGCACTGGGCTATCACGTCAATTACCTTGTGGCGGGGCAAGGGGGCGTAGTGCTCGAAAATTCGCTTCAGATCGGGCTCGGGGAGGTATTCCATCACCAGGTAGTATGTCTCATCTTCCTCACCCGTATCGAAGATCTGGACGATATTGGGGTGATTGAGCCTGGCAGCAGAGCGGGCCTCGGAGCGAAAGCGCGCCACTATCTCCGGGTCGCGAGCATACTCCGGACGCAATATCTTAATCGCCACGGTGCGCCCCAGGACGAGGTCGGTGCCCCGGTACACCAGGGCCAGGCCGCCTTCGCCTATCAGCGCGTCAACCCGGTAGCGATCTCCCAGAATTCTACCTTCCATTATTCTCCACCCATCAATGAAGATTGACGGGCTCAGTGTCTATTTGTTCAACAGCAATGCAAGCAACTGTCGTGCGATGGATGCCGGTAGCGTCTCATCCGCCTCGTGACATTCAACCAGGACGGTAACCACCACCGCAGGCGCCGGGGCAGGCGCAAAGGCAGTGGCCCAGGCATACGACGCCGGCCTTTGCGGGTCCGGCACACAACCGGTTTTGCCGGCAACCGTGACGCCGGACATGGCAAGCAACCGCGCTGTACCCTTTTCTACAGACGCCGTCATCATTCCTGCTACGGCTTCGGCCGCTTGCCGGCTCACCGCCGCTCCCAGCTCCGTGGCCGACCCCTGCTTGACGATCTTCCCCCGCCGGCTCTTGATCTGCTTGACTATGTATGGCTCCACGCAGCGCCCACCCTTGGCAATCGCCAGCGTCAGGCTGGCAACCGCGTACGGGGTCAACAGCACCTCTCCCCGCCCCAGTGCCGCCCTGACCAGCTCCGCACTACCGTTGCCCGGGCCGAGGGGGGTCATTTGCCCGCCGCAGGTGCCGTCATCACCAAACGGCAGGTTGGGCTTGTCCAGCAGGTGGAACCTGTTCACATATTTAGCGAAGCGGGCCGCGCCCAGTTCCTGGCCCAGCTTGGCGAAAACCACGGGGCAGGATTCCATCATCGCCTCAGCCAACGACAGCCGCCCGTGTCCCCCCGGCACATCGCAGTGAACCGGCACACCGCCTACTACTTCGCTGCCCCTGCAGGTGTATTGAGTATCCGGCTCGGCGATGCCGGCATCTATGGCGGCCGCAGCGGTCAGCAGTTCCATCATCGGCCCCGGAGGGTACAAACCCTGGACGGCCCGGCACGCTTGCGGCGAGGCGGGGTCGTTACGCGACAGCACGGCCGCAGCAGGGTTGTGGGCCAACTGCTGCGGATTATAGGTCGGGGCACTGGCCATGCACAGGACTGCTCCACTGCGCGCGTCTATGGCCAGCACGGTCCCGCGCAGCTTCCGCAGCAGCCGCGTGGCCAGCAACTGGGCATCGGCATCCACCGTCAGGGTCACGTCACAGCCCACGGGCCGGCCGGACAACACGTCGGCCCACGGGTCGGCGTATATGCCCTGGCCGGCCAGCGCCTCCTTCAGCCCCGGCATCAGGCCCGTATGTTCGTCGTACCCTGTCAAGTGGCAAAAGGCTTCACCCAGCGGGTAGGTGCGCACCCACGCGCCCGACAGTTGCGTGGCGCCGCTGACCAATCGGCCGTCGCTGGTGTAGACATGGCCGGGAATACTCCTCCGCTGGCGCTCTGCGGCCCGCTTGTTGCCGGGGTTAGCCCTAATGGCGGGCGCAGCAACGACCTGCCACCAGCCGCACAGCAAGCACAGGCCGGCAAAAAGCAACAGTGGTACAGCAGCAAGCTTGCGGATGCT
>JALGVG010000047.1 GCA_029819875.1 Candidatus Zipacnadia bacterium
GGAGGGAAAGTGCCCGCAGGTGGAGAAACGCCGACTGAAACCCGTAGCCGACGACCGCAGGTTCCACGGCCGGCCGGCGAGGTGGAACCAGCGTGCAATCCGGCGTACAGAGGGGGTTCTACCATGACAGGCAGGCAGCGATTATTCATGGCCTTTTTGATTGGCAGCGTCCTTGCAGGGCTGGCGGGGCCGGCTCTGGCCCAGGACTTCGAGAACATCTACGTGGCCAATCAGATAGTGGCCCGCATCCGCGGCGCCGGGCCGTACGCCAGCATAAAGGAACGTGCCGCCGCAATCGGGGCTGCCATTGACCAGGCCATTGCCACCCATGACGTGGCGAACCCGCTCGTCACGGTCAAGCAGAAAGACGGCGTCTGGTTCGTCTACTGCTGGGACGTGCCGGTAATAGGCGTTTACGACAGCGAGACGAAGGCGAACAATGTTGACGCCAAGACCTTGGCTGCAATCTGGGCCGGCAACTCCAAGACCGGCCTGCCGCGGGCGACGTCCGCACCGCCGACTGCCCCTGCACAGCCTGCCGCCCCCGCTGCTTCCGCCCCTGTTGCTGAGCCCACCACCGCGGTGGCACCCACCAGTGTCGCGCCGCCTGCCGCCGCCTCCGCCGGCTCGCCGCCCTCCACCACCGCGGCCCCTGCACCGCAGCCGCGTGTCGCCCGCAGCGCCGCCCTGCTGTTGGTGCTGGACGCCTTCAAGGTGGTAAGGGCCCTGCAGGATGATGAGTACCAGAGCCGGCGTGATGCGCTGGCCGCCAACTTGCTCAATAACCTGGTGCCTTTCATAACCTCCGGCCAGGTGCCTGCAGCCCCGGCACCGGCTCCTGCACCGGCGCCGTCGCCTGCGGCCGCGGGGCCTGCTCCCGCTCCGCCTGCTGCAACCACCACGGCTGCACCCAAGCCCGCTGCGACGGCGGCTCCCGCTGCCGGCCCCGGGCCGCTGCCCGGTGTCCCGCCGGGCCACGAAAACGATCCCAGCTATGCGCGCGTCCCCCAGAAGAACCGCATCCGCGCCAAGCTGGCCCAGATCAAGGAGCCCTATCTCAAACTCAGGGACACCAACCCACAGCTTTACAAGGAAGTCGGCGAGCTGCTGAGGGCCTGCCGCACCGCCTTTGCCGCCAACGACTTCGACCTGGCCGAGCACCGCGTGGACCAGGCCATGGCACAGTTGGGCATTGTTTACCAGCCACAGTGACGCAGCCGCCGGCTGCACACGGAAATGCACCATCACCCCTGATGCCGGTGCCCCGCCGCACCGGCATCATCCTGTGGAGGCCGTCGTGATCGAGGCAATCCTCTTTGACCTGGACAAGACCCTCTATCCGGCCGATGTCGGCCTCCAGGAACAGGGGGATGAGCGCATCACTAGTTTCTTGTGTGACCGCTTGGGCCTGGACCGGCCGCAGGCTGATGCACTACGGCTGCGGCTGTGGCGGCGCTATGGCACTACCGCCCGCGGTCTGCAAGTCGAATACGGCGTGCCGCAGCAAGAGTTGTATGCCTATGCCATTGATGCTCTGCAACCGGCCGACTTTCTTGCCCCCGACCCCGCCTTGGCCGACATGCTGACCCGGCTGCCTCAGCGCCTGTACGTGCTGACCAATTCCACGCTGCGCTATGCGCGCAAGGTCCTGGACGTTCTGGGGATAACAGCTTGCTTCGAGGATATCTTCGACATCCAGTGGCTCGGCTGGATAGGCAAACCGCACGCCACCGCTTATACCAAGCCGCTGGCCGCGCTGGGGTTGCGTCCCTACCAGGTACTATTCATTGACGATGCTCCGCACAACATAGCTTCCGCCCGCAGGCTGGGAATAATCACCGTGTTAGTGGCTCATAAGGGAGAGGCGGACTTCGTGATTCACAGCGTCATGGAGCTTCCCCGGGTGCTGGACCGGCTGCGGCGGTAGGAAAGAGGCCGGCGTCCCCTGCCCGGCGCGTGTCGGTTCACCTGGCCGCTCCGCCCTGCTCCTCCCGCCCGGACGCAGGCTCCAGTTTCCGCGAGTGGTTGACAATAGCCTTGATTTCGCCGTTGGGGATGGTCACAGTCTCTCCGGAGGGCAAGTGCAGGCGCGTGTAGCGCAGTGCCAGCTCCTGCACCACGCCCCGGTATTCGCCGATGGTCACCTCTTCGCCCACGTCCATGTCGTAGTCGAACAGTATCAAGTACCCCCGCATCACGTCGCGCAGCGCATTGCGGCTCATCACCATCACGATGATGAGCACCGCGAAGGTGATGGGGATGACCTCCGCCCTGGTATCCAGGCGGAAGATCCGCAGAATCATGAGGATTGCAATGGTGTACAACACGATTCTGGTTACTGCGCTGGGCACCCCGATCAGTATCCGCTGCCGGCGCACCCGTGTCGCCGGCTCGGCGACTATGCCCCGCGCGATGGCCGGCCGCAGCCACGCGCGCAGGTACCGGTTGATGAAAAACACCAACAGCTCGAAAACCGCCGCCACGCAAATGGCCCGTGCAAGCTGCGTGGGCAGCGCTGAATGCCACACCTTCAGGATGAACTCGTAGAAACCCTCCACGTCGCTATCCCCTCTCTGTCAACTGATTGCTCGGATCTGCCGGCACTTTCTGCCCCCGGCCGTTGGTCACCGCTGGCTGCTTGCGCCACCCGCCTTACATCCACCCCTCCGCGTAGCCCGTCTCGTACATGGCGACGATATTCTCCGGCGGGCTGACAGCTTGGATATTGTGACACGGCGCGATGATATATCCGCCGCCCGCACCAAGGATGCGCAGGTTGTCCACCACCTCCCGGCGCACTTCCTCCACGCTGCCGAAAGCCAGGGTATACTGGTTATCTACTGCGCCGTGGAACACTATCTTGTCCCCGAAGTCCCGCTTCAGTGCCTCGCGGTCCATCCCCTCGCAGCGCCATTGCACCGGGTTGAGCACATCAATGCCCGCCTAGATCATGTCAGGCAGAATCCGCCTGATGGCACCATCACTGTGATGAAAGACGAATGCTCCCGCCTGGTGCGCTAAGTCTATCATCCGCTTCATGCGGGGCAGCAGGAACTCGTGTATCTGGGCCGGCGAAAACAGCAACCCGGTCTGGGATCCCAGGTCCTCGGCCACGTACGTTATGTCCACCCGCCCCGGTATCTGCTCGTATATCCGCAGCGTGTTCTGGTAGCACAATTCGAACAGTTTGTCCAGGCAATAATGGACCAGCTCCGGCCTCAGCACCAGGTCCATGAACGCTTGCTCGCGCCCGCGCAGGTTGCAGTACGTCAAGAACGGCTCCGACCCTCCACCCTGGACTGGCTTGTCTTCGTTGCCTCGCAATTGGTCGGGAATGACCGAGTAGTCCCACCAATCCGCGCTGGGCCACGTATAGTTTTCCTCGATCTGCTCGATCGTTTCATACTCGCCCAGGGGGTTGTAAACGCATTCACGATACACCCCGGTGCCGTAGTCGACATCCTTGAACCGACAGCCGAAAACATCAGTGTCAGGCGGCAGCTCCGGGCCTGTGTACCGTGGCCCCACGGCCACCGGCCGATCAATGTGCAAGCGCTCATGCAACTCCGCGACAGTACTGCACCCCAGGTACTGCATCACCTGCTGGGCGGCCTCCTCCGTGGCCCACCAGTCCATCGGCACGCGATCGGGCTTTTGACGGTTGAGCACTGCCAGCCAGCGCTCACGGGGCGTCATCGTTTCCTTGGGCATATTGTTTCACCGTTCATTGTTGTCTATCCCGCGTGTCCGGTTCGCGATGTTCCTGCCCGGCACCTGCCACCGGCGCCATCATGAGGGCTTGCAGCAGCTCTTCTTCTTGCATCCGCCGGCGAATGATTATTCGTTGCCTCCAGCGCACGACAACCGCGGCAAGAAACAGCACACCCATTGCGGTGAAGATCACCAATTCCGCCTGGGGTGGCACCGCCTGGCGGATGTACTTGTCGCGCATCGCCTTTAGCCATCTTTTCTGCAGTACCGGCATCGGCAACCCACACGCCCGCTCAACAGCCGCGTTGATATCGTCGGTCCGACCCAGTGCCTCAATCAGTGCGCCCACGCCTCCGCCCTGATCATGCTCGGCCAGGAATTCAACAAGGACATAACTTTCGGCGTACGCAAGGCCCACCTGTTCGACCTTGCCGCTGAATGCTTTATCGAGCTCGCTGATGTCCAACAGCCTGTTGTCCGCCGCGGCCTGGATGAGGATCTGCCGGTCCGCGATCGACAAGTCGCCCGTACTGTACTTGGCCAGCCCTTCGTGCAGCCAGCGAGGGGCAGTAGCGCCGCTGGCCTCCAGCCGCTCGGCAAGCAGCACGTGACACAACTCGTGTCCCACCAGCTTGCCCATGCGCGCCAGGCCGACGCGCCTGATCACGATGCGCCGCTGCCGGGGGAAAGCCATCCCGTCCACCCACGGGCCGACATCCTGCCCCGTGCGCTGCTTGAACTCCGCGTAGTCGTGGCACAGCTCTATCTGGATGCGCCCCTCCAGGTGCTCGATGCCGAATGCCAGTTTCAGTCGCCGAATGGCCTCTTCGGCGGCGTCGTAGGCGGCTTGGGCATATTCATCATCGTCCGCCCGGTAGGAAACAGTGAATTCATCGCTGCCTATGGCGTACCGCCCGCCCTGCGACGGCAGGGACTGGCATGCCATCAATAACAGGAAAACCGCCGTCAATGTTTTCGCCACACTGGACATTGTGAACGCGACCGGCACCAGCGACATTGCTTGCCTTTGCGTGGTTCGAACTCCTTGTCTTGCCTCATTATCCGCGCCTGCTGCACAACTCGCCCTGTAAATTGCGCCAGCGCCTGCTCAGTGATTTGCGGTACTATCAGCCTCCCGCCTCGCAGCCGACAATAGCCGACCTCAACTTGGTGGCCGGCGAAGTGCTGCTTGCCGACCGCCAGCAAGAGAAGCGCCGACGTGTCCTTGGCCAACTCCCCAGGCCCCGGGGGACGGCGCGCGGAGGTGAACCGCACCAGCCGCCTGCCCTGATCTTGTGTCGCCACGACCAGGTCGGCAACCGCCACGAACCACTCCCCCTCGATTTCCACCTCCATGCGCAGGTCAACCTCCACTACCCGCGCCTGCCCGGCGGCCCATTCCGCCTGACCGCTCGCCACCCGCTCGTAGTACGCTGTTATCATCTCCACGCCCTCGGCATGCAGCTTCTCCTCCTCCAAGCTGTCGGCGCACAGCGCCGGCTCCCAGTACTCCTCGAATAGGGCGACCAGCCTCTGCTGGCCCACCTCATCGACCCCGCCCAGCCGGTGAAATTCGATGATGGCCCGGCGCAGCGCCCGCCCCAGTGCAGCCGGCCCCCCCAGGAACCTGCGCACTCCCCCGGGCGGCTCAAAGAACGACAGCATGTACTTGCGGGGACACAGCGCGTAGTCCTCCAGGTTGCGCGCCGTCAGCGGACGCCGCCGTGCCTCCTCTGGTAGAATGTACACCGCTTGCCCAGCCATTGCGACTATTATACATCACCCTTGCCCGGACTGCACATCTCTCCCGAACAAAGGAAATCCGGTGGTGTCGTACGAATAGTGAAGAGGAGTTTCTTGTTCTGTTTTTAGAGGTGCGCAGATGCCGAGTAATGACCTGCAGTATGTTATAGACACGGCCCGCGAGGCCGGCCAACTGGCGCTGAAGTACTTCGGGCAAGTGACCGGCCGCCGCAAGGGCGACGGTACGCTCTTTTCACGCGCTGACACCGAAAGCGAACAACTCATCCGTGAGCGGCTGGCTGCGCGTTGGCCCCACGACGCCGTTGTCGGCGAGGAGATGGCGGGGGTCGATGACATCAGCGAAGGCCGCGCCTGGCTTATTGACCCCGTGGACGGCACCCTTAATTTCCTGTACGGCCTGGACGAATGGTGCATCTCGATTGGCATGACCGACTGCGGCAAGCCAGCCCTCGGCGTCGTCTATGCCCCTGCCACCGAGCGCCTGTGGTATGCCGAGTACGGCAGCGGCGCCTTCCGCAACGGCACTCCCATCCGGGCGGTGCGTGCGCGCAAAGTGCGCTCCAACGCCCTGATGGGCTGTGATTCTGTCGCCGTGGACCACGTCCCGATCGATCTGGCTCCACGCAAGCGCAACACCGGCTCGGCGGCTCTGCACGCCTGCTATGTCGCCCAGGGGTCATTTTATGCGACCGTCTACGCCGCCTGGGGACTGTGGGATGTTGCGGCGGGGCTGTGCATCTGCCGCGAGGCCGGCGCTGCGGCCTGGCGGGCGGATGGAAGTAAGTTGGAAAGCCTGGGCGAATTCTGCGCCACCGAGAAGGTTAGACAGGTTATGGTCATGTGCCCGGCCTCCCTGCGCCGCAGCGTTCTGGAAGGCATCGAGACATCGTAGACTTTGGGCCATATCCGGGGCCACAAGGTGTGGTCGCTGTCAGTGGCGAAATAACGCGCGTCTGCCGCAGGGTCGGCGCCTCGCCGGCTGGTATGCACAGAGAAACGCTATGGAAGAGGAGATGAACAATGAAGATCGGCTTGCATACTATCAGCTATGCCGGGCTGTTTTACGATGGACCGGGTTTGACACTGGAGGAACAAATAGAAAGGGCGGCCGCCTACGGGTTCGAATCGGTGGAGGTCATGGCCAAGCGGCCCGTGGCTTCCCCCTTCGAGATGGATGCTGACCGCTGTGCCCGTTGCCGAGACCTGGCCGCCGAGAAGGGCCTGAGCATGGACTTTATCGCCGGCTACGTTGACCTGGGTCGCCCTGACCCGGTGGATCGCGAGCGCGAGCTGGTATGGGCCAAGGAGACATTCCGCATGACCCGCGACCTGGGGGGCAAGTACTGCCGAGTTTACGCTGGCGGCGAACGCATATATGACGACGCCCCGGTCTGGGACCAGTGGGACTGGTGCATCGAAGGCCTCAAAACCCTGGTGCCTGTGGCGAAAGACTTCGGCGTCCAGATGGCGCTGGAGATCCACACCGGCACCGCCCAGACAGTCGCCGCCATGGTGGATATGCTCCAGGAGATTGATGACCCCAGTGTAGTGGTAGTCCTTGACCCTCCGCTGCTCGCCCTGCACAATGAGGACGTTACCGAGGCTTACCAAACCATCAGGCCCCTGGCCGATATCGTCCATGCTCACATCTGCGACCATGTCCACAGGCCGGCGTGGATAACCTACCGCAGCATGGTGGGGCTGGGAGCACAGCACACCGACTACATCTACACGGTTCCCATCGGTGAGGGGGTAGTTGACATCATCGGTTTCATGCGCGTTGCCCATGCCGATGGCTTTGACGGCTCGTTGGCCGTAGAGGTGTGCACGCCCTTCCATTTCAACCACAAGCGGCCGACCATTGAAGATGTTGACCGCATTGTGACTGAGGGCGTCAAGTGGCTCAAGGCCAAGCGCGCAGAGATTGTCGGCTCCTAGGAGCTCCGCGCACCAGTGCCCGCTGCCATTGCTTGGCCACGATCAAGGTGGCTGTTGCAACGCACCGCGAGCAATCGAGCGTCTTCGGCACGCCCGGCTGGACGCTGTGACCGGGCGTGCCTGTCTATTGCCTAGGCTGTTGCCCGCTTGCCTGGAGGGAAGAGTATGCAGCGCTTCGGAGACGAGGAACTACGCTATTTGCAGCAGGTTATTGACTCGCAGAAGCTGGGTAGCCACCACGGCGACATGACCCCGGCCGTCGAGGAGCGATTCGCCCGCAAGTGGGGGGCACAGTACGCCATCTGCGTCAACTCGGCGATGAGCGGGCTGCACATGGCTGTGGCCGCCGCCGGCGTCGGGCCGGGCGACGAAGTCATCTGCGATCCGGTCGTCCACTTCGGTGCCTGCGCGGTGATGTACAACAACGGCGTACCGGTGTTTGCCGATATCGACCCTTACACGTTCACCATCGATCCCGCCTCCATTCGCCGCTGCATAACGGAACGCACCAAGGCCGTCATCTGCACCAATCTTTTCGGCCTGCCCTGCGACTACGACCCCATCATGCAGGTTGCCGCCGAGCATGGGCTTATCGTCATCGAGGACAATGCCCAGGCCGTGGGCGCCACCTACAAGGGCAAGTACACCGGCAGCATCGGCCACATCGGCGTCTTTTCCTTCGAGCAAAGCAAGCAGCTTGCCACCGGCGACGGCGGAATGTGCATCACCTCGGATAAGCGCCTGCACGACGAGATGCGCATCACCCGCCTCATCGGCTGGCTGCCGGAAAAGCGGGGCGATCCGGCCGAGCGATGGCGCCAGGGCCGGCTGGGCTGGAACTATCGCAACACGGAGATGGTCGCCGCGGTACTGATGGGACAACTGGACAAGGCCGACACCATTTTGCAGAACCACCGGGCCGCAGGCGCCATTCTTAACGAGGCACTCGAAGGTTGCCGATGGCTGCTGCCGCAGCGCGTGCCTGAACATTGCACCCATACCTACTGGGTCTACGGCTGCCGCTTCGAGGGGGAGAAGGTGGGCGTCGAGTTGCATGACTTCCAGCAGCTTGCCGCGCGGGAGGGCTTATCGGCCAGCTATCACTATACCACTCTTACCGCGGCCGCCATTCCCCTGTTCACCGAAGTCCGCGCCTACGGCAGAGGCTGCCCCCTCAACTGCCCCCTGTATGAGGGGCAGGTCAGTTACGGGGTCGAGCAGACACCGCGTTGCCAGGAACTGCTTGACCGCCTGGTGTTGGTGGGGTTTAGTGCCTGGGACCTGGACTTCTGCAAGCGGCAGGCTGAATGCTTGTCCCGCATCAGGGAGGCGGTGGAGTGAGCAAGGCGAAGCCGTCCTGGGCCGGCCTGGCAGTCTACTTGCTGGTGGCCTTCGGGCTGGCATGGGCCATCGAGCTGGGGCCGGTGCGGGCGATCGGCCTCCAGCCCGGCAACATAGCGGTCGCCCTGTGGTTGATAGCCGTCATGTTCACCCCCGGCCTCGGCGCCCTGGCAGCCAGGCTCGTCGAAGGTCGCGGCTTTGGGGATGCCGGGCTGCGGTGGGGACGCGGCCGCTACCACCTGGCGGCCTGGTTGTTGCCCTTCGCCCTGGGGCTGGTAGCCCTGGGGTTGACCCTGGCCCTCGGGGCCGGCCACCTCGACCTGTCGGGCACCGTCATCCTCGAGAAGCTGCCGCCGGAGCAACGCGCCAAGGCCCTCGAGCAGGTGGCTGCGGTGGGCCGCTGGTTTCCGCTTATCGTCATTTTGTCCGGCCTCACCGAGGGAGTGCTGCTCACTTGCATTGCCACCTTCGGCGAGGAGTTCGGCTGGCGGGGCTATCTGCAGGTGCGCCTGCAGCACCTCGGCAGCCTGCGGGCGATGGTCATCGTCGGACTGATCTGGGGCTTGTGGCACGCCCCGGTCATCATCCAGGGCCATAACTACCCCGGCCATCCTTACCTGGGCGTACCCTTGATGTGCTTGTTCTGCGTCCTGCTGGCAATCATCCTGGGCTGGCTGTTCGAGCAGTCCGGCAGCATCCTGGCGCCGACAATCGCCCACGCCTCGGTGAACTCTCCGACCTCCAGCCTCGGTGCCTTCGTGGCCGGCGCCGACCCGGCGATCGCCAATTTCCCCGGCCTCATCGGCATCGGGGTGATGGCGGTTTTCGTGCTCTGGCTCATCAAGACCGGGCGCGTCGGCGGTTGGCGTCCGCCGCTTGACGACGAATCTGGTGACATCCTCCAGCCGCCTGGCGAATGCGGCGGGCAGACCCCTTGCCGCGACTAGCCCAACCGCGGGGCTGGAGGTTTGTTTGCGGCACTGCGGCCCTCAGTAGCATGGCCTCATCTTGCCGGGGAACGGCTCAGCCGGCCATTCCTCCCACCGCAGCCGCACCCAGTGCACGTGGCCCGGCACGCCGAGCTTGTTCACCGTTCGGGCGCTGATGAGCGTGTCGCCGTCCGCCAGGCGCATAGTCAGTTGCTTGCCGTCCGCGCGCTTCCAGTCTCCGTCGCCGATCTTCAGTTCAAAGTGGTCGAACCACGGATCCTGTGTCTCCAGCTCGACAAGCACCTCGCGCTGTGGCTTGAGGCGATCCTCCGCCAGGCCGCGGACGCTGATGTGTGCCTGCCCCAGCGTCCAGTTGATGTCGTCCTCGTTCTGCGTCCACGGCCCGCTCATGACGTGGTTGTGGTCAACTATCCTGTAGGGTGTGTAGTCGTCGCACCACATCAGCGTTTCCCGTGTCTGGCCGGTCGACAACAGGTCATTGCCCATTACCACCGCAAGGTACGCAAAGTAGTCGGTGGTGTAGTGACGGTTGAAGCGCTCGAATTCGTGGCGGGCGTCGAAATCCTTCGCCTTGTCGTAGGCCACGCGAGGCGCTGGCTCTCCCGTGACCCGTTCCAGCCGTTCCCAGTCGCCGGTGAACCACGCCCGGTGCATTTCCAATCCTCCCAGCGGCTCGCCGTCGAGCACGTAATGGGAGTTCGTGTCGGCATCCATCAATATCCACTTGCAGTACTGGTTCGACCACACCTCGGTGACCGAATGCCCGATATTACCCTCCCACGGGGGGTAAAAGTCCGAGCCTTGCTTGCTGATAGCCAGCGAGCGGGCCTGCCAGCCCAGCGCCAGGCAGCACTGTACGAATACCACGTTGTAATAACCGCAGGCAAACACGTGTCCTTGTTCGGCTGCTGCCAGGATGTCCAAGGCATTGACGGCGGGCACCACGTCGTCCCAGCCGTGCGGCCAGCGGCTGCATACCCAGCCCCGCAGCAGTTGCTGCTTCTCGAACTCGTCCTTGCCTGCCTCCACCACCTCATCCAGGCGGTATTTCTCCCGCAACATGACAAGTCGCGGCTCGTCGGGCGACTCGTAGTGAAACGTGAACCGGCTGCGGCGGATGCGCGGGTTATGCCACTGCGCGATCTTGAATTCCTTGGGCGGCTTGTATCCTGCTGGCTGTGCGGCTTGCCGGCTACTCATTTACAGCACCTCCGGGTGTCAAGAACAACTGTGTTACCATTCTCCCTCGACGCACCTTGTCCCTTGGATGGAAGGGTAATCGCTATCATGCAGGGAACCGTATGACCGACGGAGCACAAGAGCCACAATCGCCAGGAGGGTAAGGACCCATGTATCCACTCGGCAACATGCGTGACTGGTTCGAGTTTCTCAGCCGCAACTCCCAGTTCAAGCTGGCGTGGAGGAACAACAAGCACCGCCCGTGGCAGGAATGGCGTGACGAGGCATGGCACAAGTTCTGTTCCCTGTTGCATTATGACCCCCCCAAGGTGCCGTTGAACATTGAGGTCGTCGAAAGCGTGGACCGCGGCGATTTCATCCGCCACAAGATCTATTTTGACTCCGCACCGCACGTGCGCGTGCCGGCCTACCTGCTGATCCCCAAGGGGGCCCGCAAGGCGCCGGGGCTGGTGGGTCTGCACGACCATGGCGGGATGTACCGCTGGGGCAAGGAAAAGTTGGTCGGTTTCGAGCAGGAAGACCCGCTGCTGGCCAAGTTCAAGCAGGCATGCTACCACAACATGGGTACCGCCGATGACTTCGCCCGCGCCGGGTACGTGGTGATAGTGCCGGATATCTTCTATTGGGGAGAACGTCGCCTGCAGTACGAAGAGCCGCCGTACGAATGGAAGGAGCGCCTGGCGGCAGTTGACTACAATACCCAGGAAGGCCTGGACACGTACAACGAGATGGCCACCAAGTTGGACTGGGTTATGGGCATGTGCTTCCAGATGTACGGCGTCACCTGGCCGGGCCTGGTTATCCACGACGACCGCCGCTGCGTTGACGTGTTGCAGAGCTTGCCGGAGGTGGACGGTGAGCGGATCGGCTGCTTCGGGCTGTCGGGCGGCGGCTGGCGCACGGGGCACCTTGCCGCTGCCGAACCGCGCATCAAGGCCTCCTGCCTGGTGGGATGGATGACCACCTATGCGGGTATCCTTGACGTGATAGGCCCTCACAACACGTTCTGGTTCTACGTGCCGGGCCTGTACCAGTACCTGGATTACCCGGATATCGTGTCGCTGGCAGTGCCCAATGCCCTGCTGGTTATCCACGGCCTGCGCGATCCACTGTTCCCGATTCCCGCCGTCAAGGAGGCGTTATCCAGGATCGAGGAGGTCTACGAGGCTGCCGGCGTGCCGGAGAAATTCACCTACACATTCTATGACACGCCGCACGAGTTCAACCTCCAAATGCAGGAACAGGCGCGCGCATGGCTGGATAGATGGCTGAAATAAGTACCTGTAAGGGGTGCTGGACGACCACCGCCGGACGCGATGTCATGGAAGGGCACAAGCCCTCGCGCCGCAGGGGCAGATGTTAATCGTGGTCCTCCCACTGCGCCTTCTGCTCGGGGTCATTCTCCAGCAGCCACTGCATCAGCATCGCTGCGTGCTCCTTCTCCTCGTCGCGATTGTGCTCCAGGATGCGCTTCAGCGACTCGGAAGTCGTGACATCAATGCGCTGCTGGTACCAGTTGATGGCCTCCAGTTCCTCGCATAGCGACCTGCGGGCGCGCTCCAACTCGCGGCTGTGTGGGTCTATCTGGTCATACGGCTCCTGGTACGGCGACATAAGCCGACACCTCCTCGTGCAAGGGCACTTGCTACCGCCTGGTCATGCTGTCGGCCAGGCGTTGCGGTAAGCACACCATACGCTCTATTCGGGGATTATGCCGCATTCTCCTGCGCGGAGCTTCACGTCGCAACCGGCTACCCCAACCGCCGCTTCCAATCCTCTTCAATGCGCATCAGTTCGCGTGACTGCTCATCGGTGAGGTAATGGGGCGCCGGCTGGGCCAGAATCTCGTTGACGACCTGCACTGCTGCTTGCCGCAAGGTTGGCGAACCGCGCTGCTCCCAGGCCTCGCGGCGCACCGTGCACGCCAGCTTCGCCTCGCTAAGCTCCTCGCGGAAATGCTTGAGGGTGTGATCGTGGCCCAGGTAGTCCGCCTTCGTGCCCACCTGCTGGATGACTTCCAGCGCGATGGTCTCCTCGCTGACCTCGATGCCGCGCTGGGCCCGTAACATCAAACCGATCATCTCGTCACAGATGACCGCCTGGGTCATTGACATGGTGCGTTGGCTCTCCAACTGGCCGGCACCCCACACGACATTCACCCCGCCCAGGCAGTGCAAAAGCCCGGTCAGCATCTCCTCGTAGGCGGCCTGGGCGTCGGGAACCATTGCTTCGGTGCTCATCCACGAGGCGCTGGGCAAGCCGTGGAAGCGGGCGATCTGGGCGCCGGCCGCCGCCATCAACCCCGATTCAGGACTGCCGGTGCGCGTGAGGCCGCTGCGCATGTCCATGTTGTGGGCAAAGCCCAGGTTGAAGATGACCGGCCGGGCGGGTTCCAGCATTTGGATGATGACCAGGCCGCTTAGGGCCTCCGCGTTGGCCAGGGTCAACGCCCCCGCCAGGGTGACCGGAGCGGTGGCCCCGGCGATAGGTTCGGAGTTGATCATCATCGGCACTCCGAAGCCGGCGGACTTGATGAACAGCTCCATGGCCTCGGGTGCCCAGTGCAAGGGGCTCAGGCAGGTGTAGCCGAAAGAAATAACAGGGCGCTCGCGTAGCGGCGTGCCGCCTACGAGCACCCCGGCCATCTCGATACACGCCCGCGAGCCATCGGGAGTATATATACATGGCCGCAGGTGCTTGCGGCAGTGGTGGGCCATTATCCGCAGCCCCACGAAGTCACGGAAGTGAGCAGGTACGTCGTCCAGGCTTGTACCGACCATCCCGTGAATGTTGGGGAGGTTATCAACCACGCGCACCAGTCGTGCGAAGTTGTCGGATGTTATTGGCTCCGGCTGCTTGCCCTCGGCAAGGTAGAGGGCGTTGCCGGTCCAAAAGACCGTCGGGCCGCCGGCCGTCAGTACCACGTCGCCGCCATCCAGCGAGGAGAGCTTGACCTGGCGCGGGGCCTTTGCGAGGGCTTGCTCTACCAACTGGCGGGGAATGCAGATGACGTCGTTGCCTCGCCCGCGTGTGGCGCCGGCTTGCAGCAACATATCCTGGACAGGGGCGTAGTCGATGCGGACCCCGGTCTGTTCGAGGATTTGTAGGCTGGCTTCGTGGATGCGGCTGATTTGTTCGTCTGTTAGCACGGACATGTCAGTCACCTGATAATCAGCAAGTCTAATGTACTGTGCAATTCGCCCGCCGGAAGTATTCACCTCCGCCCGGCGGGCAGGAATATTAGCGCTTGTACAGAATAACAACACACAGTAAGCTGACAGCCGACGTGGTAAGGAGGACGACCGATGAAGATAAGGCACCTTGGCATCGTGGCCGCGCTGGCGGCTCTGGTACTATCGCAGACCGCGGCATTGGCGATAACCGTGATTGTCAATGGGCAGCCGCTGTCCGCCTCTCCACCCCCCGTGGAACGCAACGGGCGGGTATTGTTGCCCATGCGCCTGGTGTTCGAGGCCCTGCAGGCGCATGTAACCTGGGAGGCGGCGACGCAGACCGCCATCGGCGCGCGCGGGGATACGAT
>JALGVG010000216.1 GCA_029819875.1 Candidatus Zipacnadia bacterium
GCGGCCCGCCTGCCCGGCGGCGGCGTGCTGTGGCTGGTGGTGCGTACCGACAAGGGCGCCAAGAGCCTGGCCCGCGACCTGGCCGGCGATTTCGCCGATATCCAGACCATTGCGCGCCGCGGCGGCTACCGCGTCTTTGCCTGCCGAAAATAGACGCCCACCGCCGTTTGCAGCGCCGCGGCTGATTGTTGTATGCTACTATCACGATGCCGTATCGTACACCACTGATTCGAGGAGGAATTGAACCCCGATGACAGGCCGGGAGCGAGTAGACGCCGCCCTCAACTTCAAGGAACCCGATCGTATCGCCATTCACGATAGTCCCTGGGCCACCACCATCAAGCGCTGGCACCAGGAGGGCCTTCCCGAAGACAAAGGTCCTGATGAATACTTCGGCTACGAATTCGCCGGCTGCGGCTTCGACGGCAGCCTGCGCCTGCCCACCGAGGTGGTGGAAGAAACCGACGAATACATCATCGAGCGCACCGCCGACGGCGCGCTGCGCAAGAACTGGAAAGACTCCACCTCAACCCCCGGCTGGCTCGACTTCGCCATAAAAACGCGCCGCGACTGGGAAGAGATCAAGCCCACCATGCAGTTTACGCCGGACCGCGTGAACGTCGAAGGCGCCAAGAAAGCCCAGCAGGCCGCCAACAAGGCCGGCAAGTGGTTCCACTTCAGCGGCGTTATGGGCTACGACCGCACCCAGGTAATCTGCGGCTCCGAGCGCCTGCTCGTGGCCATGGCCCAGGACCCTGACTGGGTCAAGGACATGTTCATGACCTTCAGCCAGCTTATCGTTGATGCCGGCGAGTACCTCATCGGCGAAGGCGTGCAGTTCGACGGCGTCTTCGTCTTCGACGACAACGGCTATCGCAACGCCTCCCTCTTCTCGCCGGCCATGTACAAGGAGCTGCTGCTGCCCGCCCACAAGCTTGTCTACGACTGGGCGCATTCCCACGGCCTTAAGTGCATCCTCCACAGTTGCGGCTGTGTCAAAGGCCTCATCCCCTACTACCTGCAGGCCGGCCTGGATTGCCTGCAGCCCCTCGAGGTCAAGGCCGGCATGGATCTTATCGAACTGAAAAAACTCTACGATGGCCAGCTCGCATTCATGGGCGGAATCGACGTCCGCGCCATGGCCCATCCCGACCCTGCCGTCATCGAAAAAGAAATCAGCACCAAGATCCCGTTCGCCAAGAAGGGAGGCGGCTACATCTACCACTCCGACCACTCCGTGCCCGACAATATCAGCTTCCCGCGCTACCAGCGCATCATGGAGCTGGTGCTCGAACATGGAACATACTAGCGAGCACTAGCGGGCCGCTCATGATACCCGTTACTGCAATGAGGCGAACAGTAAGATGTCAAAGGCCCCCTTGATACTGTGTCTATCCCTGGCTTGTACCGCGATGGCCGACTCCCTGCAACCGTGGGCCTCCAATACCGATCCCAGCGATGTTCCCCGCCAACACATGCAGATAGTCTCCACCAGCCCCTATCAATATACCATCGTGCAACGCGGAACGATGGATGGAGAAAACTGCCGCTCGCCCATCGGGTATGCCCCGTGGACGCAGACCTTCGAGTCCAACCGCGCGGTGCGCATGGAAAATATCGGCGACACCGACATCGTCAACCCCTGGCTGTCCAACGGCCGCAACGACCTGCGCACAATCCAGGAAATCCTGGCCGCGGCCCTCGACCCGGGCATGAGCGACCGCGACAAGGCCATCGCCCTTTACACATTCCAGCGCCGCCACCGCTTCCACGCCACGACCAGCGATAACGAACTGTGGGATCCGGTCAAGATGCTCAACATCTACGGCTTTACGCTCTGCGGCGATGACGCGATCTGCCTGGCCGGGCTGTGGCACAGTGCCGGGTTGAAGGCCTCCCCCACCCGTCCCCGCGGCCACTCCGTCTCCCAGGTCTTCTACGACGGCAAGTGGCACGTGCTCGACGGCGACGAGAACTGCGTCTACCTGCTGCGCGACAATCACACCATCGCCAGCGAGCAGGACATCGTCCGTGACCACGACCTGATCAAGCGCACTCACACCTACGGCATCCTGGCGCGCGATGACCGCCTCATGGATGAATTCTCCGCTGCCTTGTGGGTCAACGAGGCACCCCCCAGCGGCCGGCGCGATTGCCTGCGCGGGCACACCATGAGCATGGTCCTGCGCCCCGGCGAGGCTATCACCTGGCGCTGGGGGCACCTGGTCCCTTGCAAGTATCACGGGCGGGCCAACATCAGCTCCTGGAGCCAGAAAGCCGTTGACAAGGTCTGCAACGGCCTGTGGGAATACCGCCCCGACTTCACCACCGAACTGTGGAAGCAGGGCGCCGAGCGCATCAGCGGAATTGTCAGCGACGCCGGTTACCTGCACGCCGCCGGCGGCGGTGCCGGCTTCGTCATCTGGAAAATGCAAAGCCCCTACGTGTTCGTCGGCGGCCGCCTGCAGGTCGAAGGCCAAGGCGCCAGGTTCTCCCTCTCCTTCGACGGCAAAACCTGGCAGCCGGCTACCGCCGACCTCGACCCCTTCTTCCCGCCCGCCGGCCCCGCCCGCTACCGCTACTTCCTGCGCTGCGAACTGGCAGGCGATGCTTTCCTGCGCTCACTTGCCATCATCAATGACCTGCAAATGGCCCCCCTCGCCCTCCCCGGCATGAAGATCGGCAAGAACACTTTCACCTACACCGACGAAAGCCCCACCCGCCAAGTGCTCATCACCCACCAATGGGTGGAGCGCTCCGCCGACAGGCCGCCCCCGCCCCCACCGGCGCCTGTATTTCCTCCCCGCGGCGGGCGGGTCGAGGGCACGCAGTTCACCTTCCGCTGGGTCGCACCCAAGGACCCCGATGGTGACCGCATTGCCGACTACCACTTCGAGCTTTCCGACCGCCCCGACATGAAATGGCCGCTGTCTCCCAACTTCGAGAAGCTCATCTCCAAGACCGCCGACAAGGGCAGGCCGGAATATACCATCCCCTACACCGGCCTGCTGACACCGGGCACGACGTACTACTGGCGCGTGCGGGCCATGGACGAACACGGCGTGTGGGGGCCGTGGAGCGG
>JALGVG010000048.1 GCA_029819875.1 Candidatus Zipacnadia bacterium
GTACCCCCGGCGGCCGAGCCTGCCAAGCCGGCCTCTTTGTTCTCCACTGCCCCGCAAGCCGCGGTGGCTGCGCCGGATGCGGAAGAGACAACCGGCCGGCGCTTGCCTGCGGAGAGCGCTCCGGAGGCGGCCGAACCTGCCGCGGCGGCAGATGATGACGGCGCGCCGCCCCCAGGCGTTGATGCGGCGCCCTCGGAGGCGGAAGACACCTGATGGCGCAAAAAGCTGCCAGACACGCTGTATTGCACACTGACGGCGCCTCGCTAGGGAACCCGGGACCGGCCGGTGCCGGGTTCGTGCTGGCTGACGCCGATGGGCATGTCATTGCCGAGCGGGCTATCCCGCTGGGCGAAACCACGGTGGGCGTGGCCGAGTACCGGGCCTTGATAGCGGGGCTTCACGAGGCGTTGGCACGCAAGATAACACACATCAAGGTGATATCGGACAGCGAATTCATGTGCCGACAGTTGCAGGGACGATACAAGGTCAAGACGGAGGCCATCAAGCCCTTGAACGCGTGGGCGAGGCGGTTGATTGAACGCTTCGCGGAGTTTGAGATCTCTCATTGCCCGCGAGAGAAGAATGAGCGGGCTGATAAACTGGCCGGTGAGGGAGCAAGGCGCAGCAAGCAGCAGCTTGCAGACCCCAGCGACTAACAGAGGGAGCGAGGAAGAAGCGATATGCCGCTGTTTGCCTGTGATCTGCACGTACATATCGGCAGGTCAGCATCCGGACGCGCCGTGAAGATTACGGCGGCGCGTGACCTGACCTTTGAGAATATTGCCATCGAGTGCGCACAGCGCAAGGGCATTGAAATAGTCGGGATCGTGGACTGCGCATCGCCGACGGTGATTGCGGACATCGAGACGCTGGTCGAACGCGGGGAGATGGTGCCCCAACCTGGAGGAGGACTGCGCTACCGGCAAGCAGTTACAGTCATCTTAGGGGCTGAATTCGAGACCAGGGAAGAAGGCGGAGGGCTATCGCACCATGTCAGCTACTTCGCCACGCTCGAGGAACTGGCGGCCTTTTCGGAGGCAATGGGCCGGCATGTTACCAACCGCCAGCTATCGAGCCAGCAGTGCGGATTGCCGGCGCGGGAGCTGCTGGCCATAACCGAGGCGCACCACGGCCTGCTGGTACCGGCACACTGCTTTACCCCGCACAAGAGCATCTACGGCGCCTGTGCGCGTCGGGCAGCCGATGTTTTCGGCGATGGATGGGAGCGTATTCCTGCAATCGAACTGGGGCTGAGTGCTGACAGTTTCCTGGCCGACCGCATCGGGGAGTTGGCTACGCGGACGTTTTTGAGTAATTCGGATGCCCACAGCCTGCCCCGTATCGGGCGCGAGTACAATATCGTTGAGTTGCAGGCCCCCAGCTTTGAGGAGCTGAGCATGGCGCTGTGGCGCAAGGGTGGTCGGCGCTTGGTCGCCAACTTCGGCCTTGACCCGCGGCTGGGCAAGTATCACAGGACGTGCTGCCAAGATTGCGGCTTCATTGCAGTGGGCCCGCCGCCGGTATTTGTGTGCGAGCGGTGCGGTAGTTGGAACGTAACGGCCGGGGTGCTGGACCGGATAACGGCGATTGCCGACTACCCGGAGCCCAAACCGCCCGCCCACCGGGCGCCATATCACTATCAAGTGCCCCTGCAATTCGTGCCGGGAGTGGGAGCAGTGACGCTGAACAAGTTGATAAACGCGTTCGGCAGCGAAATGGCGGTGTTGCACAAGGCAACGATGCAGGAGCTGGGCCAGACGGTGGGGGCGAAGATTGCCCGGCTTATCGTGCTGGCGCGGGAAGGGAAACTGCCGCTGCAGGCAGGAGGAGGCGGGCACTACGGAAAGGCGGTCACGGAAGACACCGGGCAGGTCAGCCTACCCGGCCTGTAGGCAGGTCACGGCGCCTGGACCATTGCGTTGACGCTGGCAGGGAAAGTGCGTATCATAAAAAAATCGGGTATAATCAGTTTATAAAGCAAGTATGGCGCAAGGGACAGGGGGAACAGGGAAATGCTGCGACAGGCGCTGGTTATCATCGTTGTCGCGCTATGCGTCAGTGCCATGGCGGCAACAGCAGACATGCAACAGGCCATTGACCGGGTGAGGGAGTCGGTACTGGGCGTTCAGACCGACGGCAGGGTGGGGGCAGGTGTCGTGGTGGATGCCATATCGCACGCCGTGACGTGTGCCCACGTGGTTGCCGATGCCGGCGAAGCGACGGTCACGCTGGCCGACGGCTCCAAGGTGAAGGCGAAGGTGGTTGCAACCGATGAGCAGCGGGACCTGACACTGCTGGAGCTGGAGCGCCAGGGGCTGCCGGCCGCCCAGTTCGCCGACAGCAGCACGTTGGAGCAAGGCGCCGCGATAGCGGCCATCGGCTCGCCCCTGGGCCTGGAAGGTTCGGTGACCAGCGGGGTGGTCAGCGCAGTGAACCGCGAGGTGGGGGGGAGGAAGTACCTGCAGGTTGATGCCGCCCTCAACCGCGGAAGCTCCGGCGGACCTATCATTGACGAGAAGGGCCGGGTAGTGGGGCTGGCCACCAAGATGGTCGAAAGTGCCCAGAACGTGGGCTTTGCCATTCCCGCCGAGGAGGTAATGGACTTTTTGCGGGACAACAACGTAATCGCGATGCAGGCATTGGGCCGGCCGCGACAATCAGAAGCCCCCCCGCAACCGAAGGCCTCCAGTGCTCCGGGGCCGGTCGCGCCGGCACAGACGCCGGCAGGGCTGAGCTTGCTGTGGGTTATCGTACTGCCTGTCATCGTCTCCCTGCTCACCTCCTCGTTGGTGGTGTTGCTGCTGTCCCGGCACATAGCACGGTCGGCGCTGCAGCAGGTGCCGGTGACATTGCAGCCGGGCGGGGCGGCAATCGCCGCACCACAACCCCAGGCCCAAGAAGAAGACCTCTCGGACGTGGACATAGACTTGCTGTGAGCACGACAGGCGACCGCGTAGTTCGCCGGGATTTGGCCGAATAGGAGATGTGGGGGCAAGAGCGTAGGGGAGCATGAGCTGCCATATTCAAGGAGGCAAGCAGCGTATGGGCAAGGTTACCGTTACCATCATGGATACTACGGGGACCAAGGAACAGAAGGCAAGCCTGCCCGATGACGCACCGGTACGACGCATCATCGCCAAGCTGGTGCAGATGATGAACCTACCGACCACGGGGCCAGACGGCCAGCCATTAAGCTACAAGTTCCACCACAAGGCATCCGGCAAGCAGCTTGCCGATGATCAGACGCTGGCTGACAGTGGGGTGAAGGACGGGGATGTGTTGCGGCTGCAACCTGAAATCACGGCCGGCCGCGGGATAGCACCATGACCCAGTACCGCCCCGGACAGGATGGGGGCGTAGTAGAGGTCGACCTGCAGGAAGATCGCTATCATCGCCTCAGGTTGATCCCGTGGTGGGACCAGGATCGCTTGGCGGCAGCACGGGTGCTGGTGGTCGGCGCCGGGGCACTGGGCAACGAGATATTGAAGCAGCTGGCGTTGCTGGGCGTGGGCAAGATCCTGATAGCGGACATGGACCGCATCGAGGATTCCAACTTGACGCGCTCGGTACTGTTCCGGCACGAGGACGAGGGGCGATTGAAGGCGGAGGTGGCGGCCGAGGCGGTTATGGAGCTGAACCCTGATGTGACAGCCCAGCCGTTTTGCGGCAATATCGTTTATGACCTGGGGGTGGGTGTATACAGGGAGATGGACCTGATATTCGGGGGCCTGGACAACCGGGAGGCGCGCGTGGTCATGAACCAGAACTGTTGGCGTTGGAACAAGGCGTGGATTGATGGAGCGATCGAGGTAATGACTGGAGTGGCTCGCGTCTTTCAACCTGACGGGCCGTGCTATGAGTGCACGATGTCGGCCTTGGACTACGAATTGCTGGAGCAGCGGCGGTCATGCGCACTGATTTCCAAGGATGACATCGTGATGGGCAAGGTGCCGACTACTCCGACGACCGCGGCGGTTATTGCCGGAATCCAGGTTCAGGAGGGCATCAAGCTGCTGCACGCCGATCGCAACCTCCCGACCTTGGCCGGCTGCGGCTTTTTCTTCAATGGTTTGACGCATGACTCGTATGTCATCAAGTACCAACGACGGCCGGACTGCTTGGCTCACGAGATCTACGAGGATGTAGTGGAAACCGAGATGTCGGCGGCAAGCACCAGCCTCGGCGAAGCGCTCGAGTTGGTGCGCGAGCAGGTGTCGCCGGGCGCGGTGCTGGAGCTGGACAAGGAAATCTGCACCGCCCTGGTTTGCCACCACTGCAACGAGCGCCAGGAGATATGCAAGGCGCTGGGAAAGATCAGCGAGGCGGAGGGACGATGCCCGCACTGTGGAAGGCTGCGGGACCCAGTGCTGACTCACAGCATCACGGGGACCGAGCCGTACCTGGATCGTACATTTGCGGAGTTGGGATTGCCGGCCTATGACGTATTTACAGGGCGTGAAGGGGTGAATATGCGGCATTTTCTGCTGGCCGCGGACCGGGAACGAGTATTGGGGGCGATTGCCTGAAATATTGACGTTGTCAAATGCCGGGGGGCGGGGAGTTGCATAAACATGCCCGCAGAAACCAGCATAGGGTTAGCGGTAATTGCGTTGGCCATCGTATCGTTGGTGCTCGTCAGTGCCGTGTACCGGGCGGCCGGCAGACGAAAAGCGGCCGAGCGCGAGCTGCAACTGTTGCGGGAACAACTGGGTGCGCTCAGCGCAGAGCGGGAAAGGCTCAAACAACAACTGGAGGAGACCAAATACAGGCTTCAAAGTAGTGCCGTACGGCTCCAGCAAATCGAGAGGCAACTGCGGCTTTACCAGTCCGGAGCACGGCCCATTCAGATCGGAGATGAGCCGGAGAAGGCCGAAGAAGACTCATCGTAACGACAGCGTCTTCGGACCAGGAGGATGGAGGATAGGGAAAAGGCGGGCGAACCGCGATGGGCGACAATGACGATATTGAAATATGGCCTGCACAGGCTTCCGAGCGCCGTGCCGTCAACGGGCCGGTGGTGGCGATAAGCCAAGAAGCCCTCGACCGCATCCAGGAACATGCTGCCCAGGACTTAAGGCACGAACTGGCCGGGCTGCTGCTGGGCTCGGTGCTGGAGGGGGACGGACAGACGCTGGTGCGCGTGGAAGCGGCAATCGCCGCGCAACACTTGCAGTCGCGGCGGGGAAGTGTCACGTTCACCCACAAGGCGTGGGAATACCTCAACAAAGTGAAGGACCGTGACTATCCCCACAAGCGTATCGTCGGCTGGTATCATACTCACCCCGGGTTCGGCATCTTCCTGAGCGAATACGACCTGTTTATTCAGCGCAATTTTTTCACGGCACCGTGGCAAGTGGCGTATGTGGTTGACCCCGTGGCACAACAGTCCGGCTGCTTCGTGTGGCGGGAAGGGGCGGTGGAGCCGGCCGACAGCTATGATGTGTACGTCCCGGTTCGTGCAGGCAGAGGCGCCCGACAAGCGGCGCGGCCGGCAGTCGAACCGTTTGCGGCGACGCGCGCAGCACCGGCACGTCCGCGGCGCCTCTCGCCGGTGGCCGCCGCAATGTGGGTGTTGCTGGGGTTGATGGCGGGGATGGGAGCAGCATTGTTGATGGCCGGGCAGCGGACTGCACCGACACCGGCGGTCGTCAGCCCACCTGCACGCCAGGCGCGCAAGCCGGCACAGGCGACAACCACGGCGCCTGCCGTCAGGCCGCAGGTGTACTACGTGGTCAAACCCGGTGATAGCCTGTGGAGAATTGCCGAGCAGCATTACCGGGGGCATGGAGAGCTGTGGAACTTCATCGCCAAGGCCAACGGGCTTGACCTGGGGGCCTCTCTTGAGCCGGGGATGCGGCTTCGGATACCGCCGATGAGCGAGATCTACGGTGGAGAAGCGATCACGACACAACCAGGACGAAAAAAAGATGGATCCGGAAGCGGAGCCGGGCATTGAGATTGAACTGCATGATGTGCAGCCAGAGCAACCGGAGGCGGGTACCGACCCGGCCGACCGCGAAGGCACAAAAATCGTGGCCGTGGGCAGTCCCGTGGCCAGGCCACGGGTGTTCGTGCACTACGGTTGCTTGAAGCAGGTGCTGGGACATGCCTACGGGGAGGTTGACAGGGAGGTGGGTGGAGTACTGGTGGGAAAGAATTTCCGCTCGCGGCATGGACTGGTCACGGAGTTGACGGCAGCCATTGCAGCCCGGACCGAGAAGGCCGGCCTGGGGCACATAACGTTTTCTCACGAGGCGTGGAATGACATTTACCGGCAACTGGACGAGCTGGAGCCGCAGTTGCGGATCATGGGCTGGTACCACAGCCATCCGGGCTTTGGCATCTTCCTGTCGCACCAGGACAAGTTCATTCACGGCAGTTTCTTTGCGGGCAGCCAAAACGTGGCGCTGGTAGTGGACCCGCTGTCAGGCTGCGTGGGAATGTTCGGCTGGCGCGGGCGGCGACTGGGTTCGCTGGGGGGCATACGCATCCTGGCCGCGGAGGAACACCAAGCCGCTGCCGAGCAGTTAGCCGAGAAACTGCACTACATTGTCAGCGACCGACAAGAGCATGTACACGGTCTGCGTGAACGGTTGGGGAAGACAATTCGTCGGTTAGCACAAGGACAGCAGCGATTCGAGGCCAGATGAAGATGAACGCACGGCTACGACGACTGTATGCAGATTGGCAGCAGATACGCGACGAGTTCGCGGGCCATCCACATATCACAGTGACTCCGCTGCACGGCAATCCGCCGGAGGCCTACCGGGTGGAGTACAGGGTCAAGGGTCTGGAGCTCGACCCTGCCACGAACCGCCCGCGCGAGCGCAACTACCACGTGGCCGAGATCTACCTGCACCAAGGTTACCCGCGGCAGAAGCCCAAGTGCGTTTTGCTGACGCCGATTTTCCATCCCAACTTCGGCAACTACATTTGCATTGATGACTACTGGGCAGCCGGCGAAACACTGGTGGACGTTATCATCCAGATCGGGCAGATGATTCAGTACCAGAACTACAATCCCAAGAGCCCGCTGAACGCCGTAGCGGCGCGGTGGGCACAGCAACACGAGGACTTGTTCCCCATCGGCAACGTAGACCTCTACCAGCCTGAGATTGACGTTGACCTGCTGGATGCCGACGGCGGGACCGCGGGCCGGACCCAACAGCAGGAAGACGTGGAAATAGAGCTGCTCTGAACCGGAAAGCGCCGCGGGGCCGGGCGGAGAATTGGGCGACAGCATCCGTCAAGAAGCTGGTGCAGACAGCCGAGACATATTGGGCATGAAGCCACCACCGCAAACAAGATGATACAATGAGATGCCCGTATTGCAGGCAAAAATTCATTGTCCAGGGGCCGTTTTGTCCGAAGTGCGGCAGGCGGATCTTCGGGGCTGAAGCCAGGGCTCCGGACAGTCAAGGTCAAGCCGCCCGGCTGCCTACCGCGCCGGCGGGGACGGAACCGCCGAGCACAACAGGCGGCGACTGGAGTGTATCTGCTTCCACACCGGAAGGCGAAGCCGGCGGCGATGTGCTGGAAATAACACTGGAAGAGCCAGACGTCCGGTCGCCGCAAGTGCCTGCGGAAGCAGTAGGCAAGATTTGCCCGTACTGTCGGTTCCCCATCAAGGAGGGAGAGGATGTTATAGTCTGCAGCGAGTGCAAGGTGCCGCACCACCGGGAGTGCTGGGAGGAGAACGGAGGGTGCACGACATACGGATGCCGCAATGCCCCGGGGGCGATAGGGGCGGGCGCAAGCACACAAGCAGCTTACGGCGGTGGAGCCGGTGGCATTAACGAGATGATGACCCAGGTGCTGGCAGCGGAGGTGGACCGCAGCGCCACCCATGCACTGCTGTTCTCGATTCTGGGGATCATTCCATGCTGCCTGCCGTCCGTAATCGGCTTCTTCTGGGGGCTGGTAGTGCTGTCCACCATTCGCCGGATGGGACTGTATGCTCCCAAGGCGCAGGGAAAGGCGGTGGCGGCGATGGTATTGGGCATTGTGCTACCCCTGATAGCGTTGAGCATATTCACGAACTTGGCATCCGGTATCAGTTACTACTGACGCGGCGCCGAGGCCTCCGCCTGGTGAAGCGATGAGCAAGCGACAAGACGACTTGGAAGTTGAACTGGTGCGGGAAAGCGGTCAGAACGTGCGGTGGCAACCTCGCCCGGCCGAGCCGCTGTTCGTAGTGGGCAAGGTAGGGCAAGCGGGGGTGCCGCTTGCTATTTACCTGCACCTGCGGGCAGTGGAGGCGGTGCTGGGAAGCGTGCCCCAGGGCCGGCGGATCGAGATCGGCGGCTTGCTGGTCGGGCAGCCGTGCAATGACGAGAAGGGTGCATACCTGGTCGTCAGCGGTGCAATTCCCGCCGAGCTGGCGGCCGGCCGGCGCCTGTGCGTAACCTTCACCCACCAGGCTTGGAACGCCATGCTGCAGGCGCGGGACAGACACTTCCCCCAGGAGCGCATCGTCGGTTGGTACCATACCCACCCCGGGCTGGGCGTGTTCCTGTCGGGGCCGGATTTGTTCATCCACCGGCACTTTTTCAACCAGCCTTGGCAGGTGGCGCTGGTCGTTGATCCGGATGACTTTACCTGGGGAATGTTCTGCTGGCACGAGGGAAAGCTGCAAGCGGCCAGCAGCCTGTACGTCTATGGAGAGCCGGCAGGGGAGTACGAGCGACTGGTAATGTTGCTGCGCCGCTATGCCGACAACCGGATCGTGGAAGCATGAAGCGAAGAGGGTGGGACGATGGACGAGGATAGTGAACGCCGACAGACGCCGGATGAAGAGCCGCTGGACGTGACGGCGGAGGAGGAAGAACTGCCGCCGGTGGAGGAGGTAGCCGCCGATGAGGAAGAGGATATCCTGGTTATCGAGGCCGATGACTTGATAGACGTGCCGGTGGCGCCGGACAAGCGGGCGGCCGGGCCGGGGGCTTATCCGCCGGTCGGCGACATATCACAGAAGCCGCAATGGCCGGCCGTGAAAAAGGGGCTGGTAGCGCCCAGCGCGGTGGCGGTTATCTCGATGACCGTGGCCGGAAGCGTAGGAGGGTTTGTGGCGTGGCTGCTCTCCGAGCCGTTCATCACTGATGCTCCGCACCCTCCACAGTTATTGGTCTACGTGCTTGCGGCGATGGGGTTGTTCGGCGCCTGCGTGGGGGGGATTATCGGAATGGCCCTCGGCTGCGTGGAGGGCATCAACGCGCGGGTATGGGAGAAGGCGGGAAGGGGTGCAGTGCTGGGGCTGGCCGTCGGCGCCGCAGGCGGATTCGTGGGCGGAGTGTTCGGCCAGGTGGTGTACGGCGCATTGGTTCCCCCCACTCCAACGAACCCGTTGCAGTTGGACGCAGCGCATATCCTGGTGCGAAGCTTGGGATGGGGAGTGGTGGGCTTGTTCGTGGGCTTGGGGCAAGGGATGATGTCCAGGTCGCGGCGCAAGATGGTCAACGGGATGATCGGCGGCACCGTGGGCGGGCTGATAGGGGGGATGCTGTTTGAGCCTATCCCCATAATCATAGCGCACACGGTGTTGCGGCTTACCGGCGGGACGATCGGGGGGGAAGTCAGCCGCCTGGTGGCTCTTACGATCATGGGGATGAGCTGCGGGGCGGCAATCAGCGTCGTTGAGCAGATGCGGAAGGAAGCGTGGTTGCGGATTGTGGCCGGCCCGTTGGCAGGCAAGGAGTTCATCATCTACCGGTCACCGACTGTCATCGGTTCTAGTCCCAAGTGCGATATAACGCTGGCATTGGACAAGCGCGTGGCACCTCAACATGCCAGCATCGCCCTGGAGGGCAACCACTACGTGCTCACCGACCTGGGAACGGGAGGCGGGACGATGGTTAACGGCCGGATGGTGCGCAGCCGCGTACTGCGCGGCGGTGATCGCATAACGATCGGCGAGACGACGCTGCAATATGCCGATCGGGTGATACAAGAAAACGCTTGACGGGTGCAGTGCCATGCGCCGGAGGAGGGATTGCGCAAGGGTAACGGCCGCCGCAGGTGAAGCGGCGGCCGTTTGCAGTATTGCAGGTGAAGGCGGGTTCAAAATGTCATAACCGGATGGCTGTCTTCGGCGCTATTGCGGCTGCTGCGCACCTCGTCAATGATCGTTGAAAGGTGAGCCAGGGAGAAGGGCTTGCGCAGCACGGCATAAGCGCCGTTGGCGGCGTACGTTTCCTGTATGCTGTCGTCAACCTGGCCCGTCATGACTACCACCGGACATGGGTCGGAGTTGCCGTTGACGGCCTTGATTATGGCCTCCGCGGAGGCTCCGGGCATGATTACATCGGTGAATACCAGGTCAAACCGGGATTGCCCAAGGATGTTGAGGGCCTCGGTGCCGTTGGTGGCGATGGTCACGTCGCAGCCGATTGAGGAGAGGTACTTGCGATAGATTTCCACAAGGCTCTTTTCGTCGTCCACGACCAGCACGCGCAGTTGCTGTTGAGTAGGAGCCGCCTTTTCCACGGTGAGCTTGTTTATGACTTGCGGCATCGTGGGGCGAACGTCGTCGGCAAGCGGGAAGTAGACCTGGCAGCCGACAAAGCGGTTGTCCATGACCAGCGACCGGACGCGGCCGCCGTTTTGTGTGAGTATCTGGCGAGCCTCGCTTAACAGGTTTGTCGGTTCGTTGTGGAACCACGCGCCCGGCGATTCGATGCCTTGGTTTATGTCCTCCGCCAGCGCCTGGCTGAGGATGCTCGGTAGTATGGAGATGTAGACGCCCTCGGTGTCGTTGGTGAAGCAACTAGGTGCTACCTGTACGAGCACTTCGAGGCCCTCGTCGGCGTCTTCGGGAATGAGGCAATAGCGCAGCAGGCCGGCGAAGAGGCGGGTGGCCTGCTCCGGAGTGATGCTGACGGGTGCAGGTTGGGCCGAGTAGTCGCGGATTACAACCGGCGGGTTGGACTCGGCGGAACTTTGCAGTTCGTTGATGGCCGCTTCCAAGCCCAGCAAGATGGCCCCCCTGCCACCCTTCCTCACGCGCGTGCCGCTGAACTCTTTGAGCTGTTCGACAGCGGACTTGGCACGTTGCACGCACTTTGCGGTGGTCTGCAGAGCCTTGTAGAAGGTGGGGATTTCAGGTATGGCCAGGGCCAAGCTTACGTGACCGTCAATCGTAGCCAGCAAGTTGTTGAGCAGATGGATGGTGCGGTTGACGGGGTCAGGCATCTGCTTTTGAGGCTTTGCAACCGGCTCTTGGGCGGACTGGCGTTGCGCTTCGTCGCCGCCGGGTTGCGGGCCGGCCGCGGGGACGTTGATGGCTAACTGAACGCGGCCGTCATCAATATGCCACTGGACGCTGCCGCCGTGAAGTTCGACAATTTGCTGGCATTGCGATGCGGTGATGGTGTCGTTGTCAGCCGTGGAGGCGTCCTCATCCCAGGGAGAGACATGCTGGTTGCCTTTGACGGACGAGGTCTCGGCGATGAACCGGACGTGACCGTCGTACTGTTCGGCCCTGAGGGTGACGCTTCCACCGGGCTCGGCGCAGTCCACAAGCCTGTTGCACGCCCACACCAACACCTGCCACAGTTTCTCCTCGTCGGCGCGGATAAGGCCGGCGTTAACCTCATCGCGGACAACCACCTGAACGCTGGCAGTGCGGCTGCGCAGGCGGCACAAGCGCCTGACGGTAGTCAGCAGGGAGGAGACCTCCACGGGACGGAGCGCTAACTGGACGTCGTCCTGCTCGATGACGTTGACGTCCAGCAAATCAGCCACCATCTTGCGCAGCGTATCAGTCTGGGCGCGGATGGTGCTGAGTATTTGCTCCTGCTGAGGCGAGCTGATAATGTCTGATATGCCATACAGAGCCTCGGAAACCGCCCGCATGTTGGCAATCGCCGTGGCCAACTCGTAGGGCAACTGGGAATTGAGCTTATCGGGGCGCTGGCCGGCTTGGACTTCCGTGATATCTTGACACAGCACGATCCAGCCCAGGACGTGGTCTTCACCGCCCCGGCAGGGGACGGTGGTGCAGCGATAAACTACCGTGCCGTCTTCTTGTTTGAAGCGGGCTTCCCGAATGCTGGGATCGAAGGAATGGGCGTCTGATAACACTACGTCTTCCACCAGCCACGACAGAAGCGAGTTGGGAGCGTTGTAAAGCTTGTGAGCGAAATGCCCGCTTATTTCGGCGATGGGCATCCCGCAGAATGTGCCGATAAGCGGGTTGGCCACCAGCACCCGGCCGTCGGCGTCGAACAGCATCACGCCCTCGTGCAGGTTGCGGATGAGGCGTTCGTTTGCCATCTTTTCGCGCCGGATAACCGACGCCACCAGGTAAGCCAACCACGCACAGATGACGTAGCACATGACGGTGGCCGACGCCGTCCATATCTGGCCGAGAGTGCGGAAGCTCAGTATAGCCACCAAGGCGTACAAGCTGGAAGCCAGCCCCGTTATCAGGGCGATCTCCAGCCTGGTAAACAGCAGGGCACCGAGAATGATGTCCAACACGAAAAGAACTTGGAAGCCGCTGCTGATGCCGCCGGTGCCGTAAACCAGCATGAACGTACAGAACAAGTCACCGATAATCACGGCCGCTGCCACAAGCAACGCCCGACCGCTGCGAACCATCTGCACCCAGTCAATCAGAAAGTACGTGTACAGAGCCAGCAAGGCCCATACTGCAAGAGCAGAATAGGCTGCTGAGGGGACGCTGAGCGAGGTTTGCGGCGAGAGGCCGATGACGCTAAATAGAGAGAAAACAACCAGGAGACGGATCTTGTCGGAAGCCGCCAATATGCCTGTTTCGATGCTGTGATAAGTTGTCTGTAGTTTCATAGTTTGTCAGCTCCCCCGGGTAGCCGACGTTGGTACCGGCTGTATAGACGGTATTTGATCTACAAGCCCTTTCCAGCTGCAGATTACCACGTCGCGGATTGTTTCTGTGTCCATCACATTGCTTCCATACCCATACAACAATCAAGAATTACTCAAGAACTTGTGAATGTACAGTAAACAATACCCACAAGGAAACAAAACTAAACACTTTTTATTGGCTTTTTGTTGATACTCGGGGGTATTGTGCACCAGGGGCGGTTCCGGGACAAAACAGCCGGCCGTTACAGGTTACAGAGAGCAGTGTTTTGGGCTGAAAGACGGAGGTGTAGGATGGTGTGGTGCCGAATAGGGAGACAGAGGGCGGAAGTGATATTCCCATGGAAAAGAAGGGTTTATCATGTTCATCGGGTGCTGTACATACAGTGTGCGGGAGTATATCGGCGACGGCCGCATTGACGTGCTTAGTTTCGCCCAACAGATGGCGGAGCTGGGCATCAAAGGGTTGGAGTACAATGACAACTATTTTGAGAGCTGGGAGAAGGACTACCTGGACGAGGTGGTGGCCTCCGCGGCGCGGGTCGGGGGGATAATGACGCAGCTTACTTGTGGAGGAAATTTCTGCTCCGATGATCCGCAGGCCCGGCAAGCGAATGTTGATATGATTGCCGGGCGGTTGCGGGCGGCAGCGTACATGGGTTTCCCCACCATCAGGGCCAACCTGGGCGGGATGGAGGATGAGAGCCTGAACGGAACAGTCGGCGTGGAGCGTAGCGTGGAGGGTCTCAGGAAGCTGTTGCCGGTAATGCGCGAGACGGGGGTGAAACTGAACATTGAAAACCATGGCGGGGCGAGCCTATGGGGTGACTGGATACTGAAGATCGTGCTTCTAACTGACCCGGAGTGGGTCGGCACATGCCCTGATTTCGGGAACTTCCCACTTGATTGCCGGTACCGGGAGCTGGGGAAGGTCTTCCCATACGCACGGCACGTACATGCAAAGAGCCATGAATTTGACGACGAAGGGGAAGATGTGGACAAGGACTACGGGCGAATAATTCGGATGCTGCGCGACATAGACTATGACGGGTGCCTGTGCATCGAGTTCGAGGGGCCCGGCGACCAGATCGAGGGCGTCAAGAAGACGAAGGCGCTGATTGAAAAGTACTTGTAGACAGGGGGGTGAGAAGGCGGCGGCTTGCAAAGCAGGAAAGGGGTTGTGAAGTCAGCGACACCGAAACACGTTTCGCAACTAAAACCAAGGAGTTCGGCAGATCTGGTACAAAGCAAGGGAAGCTGTTTGAATTGGTGACTGCCTATAAAAGGGTACAGGAAGCTATATGGAGCGGCAGTTGTGAGCGTGATGATGGCGTG
>JALGVG010000217.1 GCA_029819875.1 Candidatus Zipacnadia bacterium
CATAACCACCACCGCTATAGCCGCCTCTGCCGCCATAACTACCACCGCTATAGCCGCCTCTGCCGATGCCTCCTCCGACGCCTCCGTAGCCTCCGCCGCCGGGCCCGCCATACTGCCCCCACCCGACGAACGAAGCCCCCGGTAAACTCATATTGCCAAGAAAGGGAACCGCTTCAGACCTCCCGCGGTCATACGGACCAACTTTGCTGGGTACGCTGCCTCCCCCTGTAACCGTACCACCAAAGGTCAACGCAGCTTCCGCAGGATCGTAGTATTTGAGCCTGATCTCGTCCCAGATCCACTCACCCCCCTCGGTCTGCTGCGGCACGACGTTCGACCCTTCTAGCTGCCAGACAGGAATTATGGGGACTTCCGGGACAACTGCCGGCACGACAGGCACGTTCGACGAAGGCGGACGGACCCCCGTGCGCTCACCGGGTGGCGGTGTGCCGTAGGGGGCAAGCGGTGTTCCCCCCGGCGGCGCACTAGCACTAGATGGCGATACCACATAGGTCGTTGGGTCCAGCTTGTATACCCGACAATCGTGGGTCTGCGCGATTAGATACAAAGCCTGCTCGACTGTCTTATCGCGCAGATTCACACTCTCGACAGTGCCGCTAACGCCGTCGTTGACAACTATGTCAACGCCAGCAGCACGCCCCAACATGCGCAAAACCTCGCCAATCTCCCCCCCTTTAATGTCTACTAGGTCAATGGGCTGAGAGCTTTCCCCGGCCGTTGCCTGATCGGCCCACGCCAGACCCCCCGTACCAAGCACTGACCAAAGAGCTGTCGCGGCGAGTAGTAGTGCAAATGTTACCGTTGCACGCCTCATTCTTAACTGTTGCATTGTGCCCTCCCATGCTTGCGGCGGACCCGGTACATAGTGATCATGACGCTAAGTCCCAATTGCTGCCACTGCTCTATCTGTCGCCGAAGAGGTCTCAATCCGATGCCGCTTCGCTACTAGTAACCATAACCGCCGGAACGGCTGCTGCCGCCACGACTGCTGCCGCCACGATCATAACTGCTGCCGCCGTAACGACTGCTGCCGCCATAACCACCGCCGCCATAGCCGCCATAGCCGCCACTGCCGCCATAGCCGCCACCAGAATAGCCACCGTACCCGCCACCACCATAACCACCGCGGCTGCCACCATACCCGCCGCCGCCATAGCCGCCACCGCCGCCGCTCTGGCCGCCCACAGTGCCGCCGCCGAACATTTGCGTCACGATGTACGGATCAACAAACCTCAGCGGTATGATGCGAAAAACCATGTCTTCAAGGGAGTACGTCTGTTGTGTACCCAGGGTTGTCAGGCCGCTGGTCCCAAAGCCGGCAGCGCCAGGTTGGAGCCCCATCGGCCCGCCGGCCATGGTGCCCTCTGGGCGAGGCATCGCCGAACCACCGGCACCACCGACATTGACGCCGGGCGGAGCCGGCCTATACGGCGCGGGTTGCACCATTGCCCCTCCCACAGTTGTGGGACGGTAGGTTCTGCCCCCTGTCGCGGCCTGGGCACCCTCCCGTATGTGCCAGACACCATCTTCGTTGACGGCAGTGAGGTCGGCGGCGCTGAGTATCTTTTGCAGTGCCTGAACGGGGGTCACATCCGTTAGGGCCAGTGTCACTGGCCGCGAGCCCAGCTCGCCGGACACCACGTACTGGATACCAAACTGTCGCTGCAACGCGGCCAGCACATCGGCGAAGGGGGTATCCTTCCACTGCACCGAAAACCGGGCTTCATCCTGCTGAGCGTAACCAATCGCGGGTAACCCCGCTACCATGGATAGCACCACAACGCTGACTACTAGATAACCTGCCGTATGTCTGTTCATTCGGCTCGCCTCCTAAAACTCATCATCCTAACCACACCGCACATCTGCCTTTTTTCTACCAGTACTGACGAGTTGGACGGATCAATTGTTTGCTTCGGCAATTCTTATTTACCCTTTAGTGGAACGCGGCGGACCTCGCCGCTAGCCACGTTGCTGACCTTGATATAGTCCTGCCCGATTTGCTCCACCAGCCAGTCATCAACTATATCACCGGGTCGGACACTGCCGCTCTCGCCCGTCCTCATTTCATACATGGCCAGGGGCCGGTCGCCAGCCCACATGATACTGCTGATGCGCATAAACTTGACTTCGGCGAGTTCCGGCGCAGCCACCGGTTCAGGCTCAGGCCGCCGCTGGGCCGGGCCAATGCCGATACGACTGGCAAGTGGCAACTCAGACCAGGTAGGCCCATACCTGGTGGCCGCTATTACTGGCGCTCCAGCCTCTATACCCAGGCCACCGGAGAAAGGATTGGGCTGGCTACTCTCAAAGGGGTCCCCCTCGAAGATATTCTCTATGGGGGCTGGCGCTGCCTGCATACCCATCCCCATACCCATCATGCCCATTGGACCGGGCATGCCCATTCCCGGCATGCCGCCGCCTGGAGCCCCCGGCATGCCGCCTGGTCTGGGGGGGCCAGCCCCCGGCATGCCCCCTGGTCCGCGGGGGGCAGTCCCCGCCGCCTGTTGCTGGGCTTCAGTGGAGAGGCTGCCCAGTTGGGTTGCCGGCAACACAAACATCAACAGTAGTGCCAAGGCCAGCATCAACGAGCCAAGTCCGCCCGCCATCATAATTTTTGTCTTGCGCTTGCTAGTCACTGGCAATTTCCCCTGACTATTCTGCCTCTTCAGCAGAGGGTGGCGTCGGCGGTCCGCCGGCCATTGCCCCTGGTCCGCCTGGCATGCCTGGCCCCGTCATACCTGGCCCCATAGGCATGCCGCCTGGCCCCATCATCGGGCCCCCCATGCCCATGCCGCCCATCATCCCCGCTCCGGCCGCTCCGGCTGCCGCCAAACCCGGCGGGACTTCTACCAATAAGTAGACTGTCATGGGCAGAGTTGCAGTTATTGTATTACCTTGGCCTGATAATGACAAGCCCTCAATCGTAGCAATGCGTGGAAACTCAGGCAATGCTCGGTATAGTCTCTCAACGTCGGACAGCGTCCCTTGGATACCCAGACTGATCTGCGCCACCTGGTAG
>JALGVG010000218.1 GCA_029819875.1 Candidatus Zipacnadia bacterium
CACGGAGAGCAATGTTGATGAGGGCACGGCAGCGCTGGCGTCGGTGACGCGGCGCTCGATGCTGGCGATCTCCATCCTTGTGTTAGTTTTCGCGGTTGCACTGCTGATGCGCAGCGGCATTGAGTCGGTAATGGAGCGGATCACTGAGGTGGGGTTGATGAAGGCGCTGGGCTGGCGCAACTCCGATGTCGGCCACCTGTTCATGATTGAGGCACTTTTCTCCGGGGTTTTCGGGGGTATCCTGGGCTGTGGCGTGGGATGGTTGATAGCATGGGGCTTTGGCGAGAAGGCGCACCTGCAACTGCCCAGCGAACTGGGTAGCTATGCGCCCTGTAGCGCCACGCCACCACCCTTGGCATTGCCCCTCTCTACGGCCCCGGCTCTGGATATGTTCATAATAGGAATGGTCGCGGCATTGGTCATCGGCACTGCAGCCGGCCTGGTGGCGGCCCGGAGAGCGGCGAAACTGGATCCGGTTGTGGCGCTGAGGCGAATCTAAGGCTGGTGGAGCTGAAGCAGATGGCAGTGGACGGCTATATTCGGGCCGAGCAAGTCAGCAAGGTGTACAGCAAGGGCGACACCGAGGTCAGTGCCCTGGCTGAGGTAAGCTTCTCCGTCGCACAGGGGGAGCTTCTGGGTTTGGTGGGGCCATCGGGGGCGGGCAAGTCCACGCTGCTGAATCTGCTGGGCGGGCTGGACCGTGCCACATCCGGGAAGCTGACGGTCGGGGGTACGGAGTTGGCGACGTTAGATGATGAAGCGCTGGCGACATACCGCCGCCGGACGGTTGGCTTCGTCTTTCAAGCCCACAGCTTGATGCCGGCCCTTACGGTGTACGAGAACTGCATGCTACCGATGATTCCGGTGCCGATCGCAGCCTCCGCGAAGCGCAGGCGGGTCGAGAAAGCTTTGGAGGAGGTCAATATCGCTCACCGCGCTGAGCACCTACCCGGTGAACTGTCCGGCGGTGAGCAGCAACGGGCAGCAGTTGCCCGTGCGATCGTCAATGACCCGCAATTGATCCTCGCCGATGAGCCAACCGGAGAGCTGGACAGCGAAAACGCGGCGCGTATCATGCAGTTGCTTGAGAACCTCAATGAGCAGGGCCGCACCATCATTGTGGCCAGCCACAACCCCACCACACTGCAAATAGCCCAGCGACGCATCACGTTCTCAGAAGGCGTTCTGGTGCCGGGTTAGCCACAACGATTGCCCCCCACTGCAGAGAGTAGGAGGACAGATGTGAGGGAAAGCGGCTGGGTAGTGGTCGCCATCATCATCACCGGCGTAGCGCTAACAAGCTGCCAGCCGCACCGCTCCGTGCCACCCTCAGTGGCGGCTCCAGCCCGGCCGGCGGCGTCCCTGCCGGCCGGTAAGGTGGAGGTGCACGCTTACATAAATGTGTCCTCCGGCTGCCAGGCCGATACCGTAGCCCTCCTGGAGAAACTGGTGGCGGATAATGCCCAGTATGTTGATTACCAGATCACCGATTTTGGCAGCTCCGAGGGCGCAAAGGAATGGATGGCGGCGGGTCTTGATTGTATGGCAATCTTGTTCAATGGCAGCCCGGCGGTGGTTCTGGAGGGCCGAGGTGGGCAAAGTCAGTTAGTCATCTTTGAGCGGCCCGCCGGGCAGGGGCCGTGGACACATGAGGACCTGCGTGCGACGTTCTCTGCAATACGCAAAGGTACATTCCGCTCGGCCACGCAAGCCGAAATTGACCAATACCGGCAACCGGTAAAGGTTGACGTTCAGGTCATTGCCCAGCAGGTGCAGGACCTCGACAAGCCAGGCAAGCAGTATGGGCAGGTGGTGATGGACGGGCAGGTGGTGATGGTTTTCAAGCAGGCCGCCGGCCGGCGGTCACCGGTGCAGCGCGCGCAGGCAGCGGCTGGGGCGCTGAGGGAGTGGCTATCAGAGCCAGTCCTCCCCAGTGATCTCGACCTGGAAGAACTCGACGACGGCTTCGGATTGCTAGTGGCTGGCATCGAGGTCGCACAAGCCACCAAGAAGGATGCAGAGGAACCTGGCATCGTGACTAAGAAGTTGTGCGCTACATGGGCGAAAGCTATCAACAGCACGGTGATGATGGCGATGGCCCGGGCGCGCAGGGCGAAGTTACAGACGCAAGTGCCGGCGGAGGAGTAAGGCGGCACAGTCTAAAACAGAGTGGGCGGCGCTGGCAGCGCCGCCCACTGTTTGGTTGCGCAGCTACCATACCGGCGGGTATGGGATGGGATAGATGCCGTCCTCGTCTAGCTCTTCATTGCTGACCGCGTTCAACTCGACCGGCGCACCACCCTCGCGACTGGACAGATAGATTGCACGGATGAGCTTGACGGCCTGGATAGCATCACGGCCAGGGATGTCTGGTTCGCCGCCGTTGAGGATCACCCCGGCCAGGTTTTCGACAAACTGGGTGTGGGCGCTAACGCTCAGAGCCTGGGGATCGGCTGCTGCCCCTTTATCGCCGGCTTCGGAGGTCTCCATCTCCTCACCAGGCACGGACCAGTCAATGATGTTGTCGCCCTCGGTGCGGATGGAACCGCAGTCACCGTGGATTTCGAGTTTGGCGCCATAGCCCGGAGTGACTGAGGTAGTGGTGACAATGTTGCCGAGAGCACCGTTGACGAACTCCAAGTTGGCCACAACGGTGTCGTCAACCTCAATGTTGCGCACCAGGCGGCGCGCATAGGCGCTGACACGGGCCACATCGCCGACGACCCAGAGCAACAGATCAGTACCGTGCACGCCCTGGTTCATCAGCGCACCGCCACCATCCAGGGCCCAGGTGGCCCGCCAGTCGCCGCTGGCGTAATACTCGTGGTCGCGATGGTACTTCTGATACATGTCAGCCAACACGAGCTTACCGAGCTTGCCACCGCGGACCGCTTCCCGCACACGCCGGTTGTCCTCTCTGGTACGCATCTGGAAGACGGCAGCCAGCTTGACGCCGGCCTCTTCACAGGCGGCGATCATCGCATCCATCGCCGCCATCTTGATATCC
>JALGVG010000049.1 GCA_029819875.1 Candidatus Zipacnadia bacterium
CGGCTGCATGTACATCAGCAGCCGCGAGCTGCCTATCATCAGGACCGCGAACACCAGTATACCGTTGAGAAAGCGTCGCCTCCACGCCTCATGAAAGGTAGCCTTTGCAACGTTGAAGATGGGGCGCAACATTTATTTATTCTCCTCCTACTACTTCAACGAAGACCTCTTCAAGGGTCCGGCGCTCAGGGCCGACGTGAAGTATTTTCGCACCAACAGCACTGATCTGCCTGGCTGCGTCAAGCGCCGCCGATTGGTCATCAAACACCGCTTTGACATCTCCATCTCGCGCATCCACCGCCACGGCCAAGGATGCCAGTTGTGACTGTACTGCCTCCGAGGGCCTTTCCACTATTACAACGTAACGCGGCGTATCGGTTGACAGCAATTCGTCCATCGCGCCTATCTTGCGCACTGTCCCGCGCGAGAGGATCGCCACAGTATCGCAGATCGGCTCCATGTCCTTCAACAAGTGTGAGCAGAGGAATACCGTCTTGCCCTGCTCCCGGAGCTGGAGGATCACCTTGCGCATTTCAATCTGAGCGGAAGGGTCCAAGCCCGCCGTCGGCTCATCCAGGAACACTAAGTCAGGGTCGTTCAGCAGCGCTTGAGCCACCCCCACACGTTGCAACATTCCCCGCGAGTAGTTGCGGATACGGATGTCGCGCCGGTCCCACATTCCCACAAGCTCCAGCAATTCCCTGATGCGCTTGTCCAAACCGGGTCCGCCCATCCCGAACAAGCTCGCATAAAAGCGCAGCAGCTCCACCGCGTTCAAGTGGTCGTAGAAGTAGGGCCCCTCGGGCAAGAAGCCGACACGCTGCTTGTATTCCGGGCTCCCCAGCTTGACCCCAAAAATTTCTCCGCTGCCTCCTGTGGGGAATATCAGTCCCAACAGCAGTTTCAACGTGGTCGTCTTGCCCGAACCGTTAGGGCCTAGAAGACCAAAAATCTGCCCTTCCTCCACTTCCAGCGTGAGGTCCACCAACCCGATCGGCCGGCCCTCGGAATCCATCCCATAGATCTTCGCCAGATTCTCGGTACGAATGGCAGTGGCTATGGTATAACACCTCCATTATCCGGAAGTCCCCAAACCAGGCCACCCAGCCCGGCCGTGAGACTGTGCAAATCCACTACGATCTGTTGCGCGTACGTTTCTTCAAACATTCTCCGGCACCAGAAGAGTTCCCGACTTGGCAGAAAGCTGAAAAACAGAAGGAAGTCGGGCCCACGAGGAGAAGCAATATAGCGCTTACACACTGTAACAGTAAATACCATGGCGTCGCCAAGAATCAAGTCTGCAAATTCGGCCTGGCAGGGAGAATGATCATGGGGGAGCATGACGATCGCAATACAGGCAACTTCCAACAGGACCATCAACAACCAACACCTGCAGAGCAACCCGCCGCGCCGCAGCCTGTGCAGGCGCCGGCCGCCGCGGCGACTGCCCCTCGACGCCGTGTCAGTCCCTGGTGGATAGTCGGCGCGGTCATCGGGGCATTCTTCATACTCTGCATCATATACGTCTTGCTGCTGTATGCCCAGGTCGTCAGCAAACTGGCCGGAGGGACGGGCTCCTTGTATGGCGCGCGGGTCGGTGTTATCCACCTGGACGGCATAATCGCCGATGGCGGGCGCTCCGGCTCGCTGTTCGGTGCCGGCGGAACGGCACGACGGGTCCTCAAATACCTGCATGAAGCCGCCGAGGACGACAGCATCAAGGCGGTCGTGCTGCGCATCAACAGTCCCGGCGGCAGCGCCGCCGCCTCCCAGGAACTGTACATGGAAGCCTTGCGCCTGCGCAAGAAGAAGCCGCTCATCGTCTCCATGGGCGACGTAGCCGCCTCCGGGGGCTACTACGTGGCCTCGGCCGCCACTTATATCATAGCCGACCCCGCAACCACGACCGGAAGCATCGGGGTGATTGCCGAGTTCATCCGCTTCAACCGCCTCGGCGAAAGACTTGGCATTGACGTCGACGCCATCACCAGCGGCCCGTTCAAGGATGCGGGCAGCCCCTGGCGACAGTTGCGTCCCCAGGAGCGCAAGCTGTTCCAATCACTTGTCATGAACATCTACACCCAGTTCGTCAACGATGTCGCGGCCGGACGCAAAATGGACACAAAGAAGGTCCGCCAGTTGGCCGACGGGCGGGTCTACACGGGTGCACAAGCCAAAAAACTCGGACTGGTGGACGAACTGGGAAATTACTATGACGCTATCAGCTATGCCGGAAAGAAATGCGGCTTGGGGCCTAATCCGCCCATCAAGGAGTACGGCCGGGGCGTGGGATTGCTTTCCCTGCTCGCCGAGACGTTGTCTCACAGCATCGCCCGCGCCTTCGCCGAGGTTGCGGATTCGGCCTTGCAGTACAGGCTGCTGATGTCGCCGCTGCCCCAGCCGCGGACCCAAAGCCGCTAAAGTGTATCATCCAGGCACGTGACGGCAGGCCGCTGATTTGGGTGATGGGAGTGTGCAAGAAAATAATTCTGGTTGACGGCAATTCACTGATACACCGTGCGTACCATGCCCTCCCCACGTTGTCCAATTCCCAGGGCCAGCCGACCAACGCTGTCTTCGGCTTGGCCCAGATGCTGATCAAGCTGCTCAATGAGCAGCAACCCACTGCCGCGCTCATCGCCTTCGACAGCGCTGCCGAAACATTCCGCCACCAGCAATACACGGATTATAAGAAGGATCGAGTGCCCACGCCTGAAGACCTCATCAGCCAGTTCCCTTTGGCACGCGAATTGGTGGAAGCGCTGGGGCTGTCAAGCGCCGAGGTCGAAGGCTACGAGGCTGATGATATTATCGGTACGATGGCCAAGCAGGCGGCCAAACAGGGGTATGAAGTCGTCATCGTGACCGGCGATCGCGACCTGCTGCAACTGGTTGACGACCATATCAAGGTACTGCTGACACAACGCGGCATTCAAGATACCGCGACCTACGATGTCGCCGCAGTGCGCGAAGCCTTCGGCCTGGCCCCGCAGCAAATAGTGGACCTCAAGGGCCTTGCCGGCGACAGCTCCGACAGCATTCCGGGCGTGCCGGGCATCGGTCCCAAGACCGCCCGGCGGCTGTTGGAACAGTATGGCTCTGTCGAAGAGGTTTTAGCCCATGCCGACGAAGTCAAGGGGAAAAAGCTTCGCGAATCACTGCATCGGTTCGCCGACCAGGCCAGGTTGAGCAAGGAGCTTGCCCGCATCTGCACGCAGGTGCCGCTGGATATTTCCCCGGACCAATGCCTCTGGGACGGCTATCGCCTGCCGCAGTTGCGCAAGCTGCTGCGGCAGCTCGAATTCACCAGCCTGCTGGGACGGCTGCCGGCTTCGGACAGCGAGCCTGAGCCGCTTGCCGGTGAAATCGACGAATTTGAGGAATTTTGCCGTCATGTGCGCCAGGAGCGGCAGATGTGCCTCATCGTGGTGCGGTTGGGGGCCCAGCGACTGGGGTTGGCACTGATGGCCCCGGGCCATGAGACGATGACATGGCAAATAGTGAGCACCAACACCAACCCCTCGGCAAGCGCGCTGTTCGGCGATACCCAACCACGGGCGGCCGATGAAAAACTGCAACTGATAAGCGCACTGCTGGCCGATGATACAATCGACAAGTGGGGCGCTGACCTCAAGAGCGCGGCTGCGGAGCTGGCGAAGGCGGATGTGGAGCTTCGCGGTTGCCGGTTCGATGCCTGCCTGGCCTCTTATTTGCTGTTTCCCCACCGCAAAAGCCACTCACTTGAACTGCTCGCCGCCCAGTTCCTCGGCGAGGACGTCGCCCTTCCCCGGCATGAGGCCGAGGGGGGAGCGGCCCGCACGGCTGTTGCCGTCATTCCACGATTGCGAGAGATACTGCTACAGGAGCTGGACAAGAGCGGTTTGCGCCCACTGTTTGAAAAGGTGGAGATGCCGCTTGTACAAGTTCTGCGGGCCATGGAAGCCGCCGGCATCGCGGTCGACAAGAGCCGCCTGATGAACCTCGGCCGACAACTCCGCGACTTGCTGGGGGATCTGAGTCGCCGCATCTTTGCCATCGCCGGCCACGACTTCAACATCGACTCGCCCCAGCAACTTGCCACCGTCCTGTTCGAGGAACTCAAGCTTCCCAAAGGTCGCAAAACCAAGACCGGCTGGTCTACCAGTGCCCAGGTATTGCACGAGCTGGCCGCCGAACACGAAATAGCGCGCTTGGTGCTGGAATACCGCCAGTACGCCAAGCTGCACTCAACTTACGTGGAGGGGCTGCTGGGCCAGATTGATCCGGTCACCGGGCGCATACACACCACATTTGAACAGATGGTCACCGCCACGGGGCGGCTTTCCAGCCGCAACCCCAACCTGCAGAACATCCCCATCCGCACACAGTGGGGTCGTGAAATCCGCGCCTGTTTTGTCGCCCCTGACAGCGATACCGTGCTGCTGTCGGCCGACTACTCCCAGATCGAACTGCGCATCCTGGCGCACATGTCAGGTGATCCGGCCCTCGTCGAGGCCTTCAAGGCCGGCCGTGATATTCATTCAGCCACCGCCGCCACCCTCTTCGACGTGCCGCCCGAGCAGGTCACAGCCGAGATGCGCCGTGTCGCCAAGACCGTCAACTACGCGGTCATCTACGGGATGGGCGCAACTGCACTCAGCCAGCAACTGGGCATAAGCCGCCAGGAGGCAGCCGAGTTCATCGACAACTACCACCAGCGCATGAGCGGGGTCAAGCGCTTCATGGAGATGCTGCTCGAGCAAGCCCGCCAGGACGGCTTTGTCGAGACCATCTGCGGCAGGCGCCGCCCCGTACCCGAGTTGCACAGCAACAATCCGTCCCTCCGTGCCTATGCCGAACGTGCCGCCGGCAACGCGCCCTTGCAGGGAAGTGCCGCCGACATCATCAAGATCGCCATGGTCGAAATCGCCCGGGGGCTGCCTGCCGTCTGTCCCGATGCAAAGATGTTGCTACAGGTCCATGACGAGCTTGTTTTTGAGGTTCCGGCCACAAAAGTGCAAAAGGTTGGCAGGTATGTGAAAGGTATAATGGAACAAGCGTGGGAATTATCTATCCCGCTGGTTGCCGATATCAAGTTCGGACCCAACTGGCGCGACATGACACCTCTTGACTAGGCGAGAAGATGGACGAACGAACTCTTTGCGCAAAGCTGTCCCGATCAAACGAGACGTAAGAGTTGAAGGGAGACCGAAGTTGATGGTACCTGAGAACGACGTGTTTACACCACGCCCTCCCGGGGAAAACGATGCAAAGGAGCCGACATCAGAACTTGACTGGGGCGAGCACGACCACTGGCCCGACGACGCCATGCCTACGCAGGTCGTCGAAGGCGAGATTCGCAAAGGCAAGGTGGTGGCAATCCAGGACGACGGTGTTGTGGTGGACATTCAGACCAAGTACGAAGGCATCATACCTATTGTAGAATTCCCCGACAGTTCCGAGCTGCCCCAGATTGACGAGGAGATCGAGGTGGCGGTCGTCAAGGTAGACGAGGAAAGAGACACTATCCGGCTTTCCAAGAAGCGAGCTGACTTCATTCGTGTCTGGAATGAACTGGAAAAAGCCGCCGCCGAAGGCGGGGTGGTCAACGGAACAGTGACAGAGCGCGTCAAGGGCGGGCTGCGCGTTGATGTCGGCGTGCCGGGGTTTGTACCGGCCTCCCACGTGGCTGTCCGCAACCCGCGCGTGCTGGATCGCTTCGTCGGCCACACCCTGCGCCTGAAAGTCCTGGAGGCTGACCGCGCGGCGAACAAGGTCATACTATCCCATCGCCAGGTGATTGAAGAAGAGCGCGAGCGCCGTCGCCAGGAAACCCTCAGCCGCTTGCAGGAAGGCATGGTCTGCGAGGGCAAGGTGCGCAACATCACCAACTACGGGGCGTTCGTGGACCTGGGCGGAGTCGACGGGCTGCTGCACGTTTCCGAGATGGCGTGGGGGCATATTCAGCACCCCTCCGAAGTTGTCAATGTCGGGGATATCATTCGCGTGGTCGTGCTCAAGATCGAGGACGGCGGCAACCGCATCTCCCTCGGACGGCGACAAATTCTCCCCGACCCCTGGAAGACCGCTGCAGAGAAGCTTAAGGTGGGCCAGACCGTCAAGGCGCGTATCACCCGCGTTGTGCGCACCGGTGCCTTCGCAGCCGTCGAGGGCGTTGATGTCGAGGGCTTCATCCCGCGCGACGAAATGGTCCTCGGGCACACCGCCAAGCCCGAGAATGTGGTCAAGCAACACCAGGAAGTGGAAGCACAAGTTCTTGACCTCGACCCCAAGGCCCGCAAACTGCGCCTGAGCATGGCAGCCGTGGAGGAACAAGCGCGGCGCCGTGAGCTGCAGCAGTTTGCCGGCGGGCGCGAGGAAAGTACCCAGACCCTCGGCGAGCGCTTCCCGGAGTTGTTCAAGGAAATGCGCGGCCCGCAGGCGGAGGACGAAGAGACTGCCCGGGAGTCGGCGGACGAGCAACCCGCCGAAAAGTCATCCACGCAGGATGCCACGGACAGCCAAGCAGCTTCGCAAGACGGCAACCAAGAAAGCGACCAGTAGCGGGCACATCAGGGCGTCGCGCCGGCAATGGAGTGGGCCGACGGCGGGTATCCACGTCCTTGAGGAGGCTGTCATGTGATCGTCTTGGGGATTGTGGGGCCTATCGCTGCCGGCAAGTCAGTGGTCCTGCAAATGCTGGCCGAGTTGGGTGCAACTGTCGTATCAGCAGATGACATCTCCCGCCAGTTGCTCAAGCCCGGCAGCCCCTTGGTTGCTCAAATCGCCGCCCGCTTCGGCGGCCGGTTCATTGATGATGCTGGCCATCTCAAGCGCAAGGAGCTCGCACGCCTGATCTTTGCCGACGCCGCTGCCCGCCGCCAGCTCAATGCCCTCACGCACCCCCCCATGGTGGCAGAGATACAGCGCCGCATCGAGCAGGCCAGGGCCGACGGCGTCAAGGTCATGGCAGTCGAGGCGGCCGTGCTCGAACAGATGGGCGCCCTGGACCTAGTCGACAAAATAGTGATGGTCACCGCGCCCCCGCAGGTGCGTCGCGAACGGCTCATCCAGCGAGATGCCCTCGATCCGGCGGAAGCATCGCGCCGCATCGCAGTCCAGCAGCAACTGGGGCTGGAGGATACCCCGGCTGATTTTACGATAGTCACTGACTGCCCGCTTGAATGCACCCGCAAGCAGGTTCAGCGTCTCTGGGAAACTCTCCAGGCCCTTGACCCCTAGGCGGGTGCGCGGGCAAGCAGCTGCCGCCGTTGATGGGCGCAGGCAGCATGCCGCGGCATTGTCATGCGCCGGCCGGCGGTCGGTCAATCCTGCCATCATGTGCTTGCCGGCCCGCCGGTAAGTGCTTGACTGCCTAACATTCGAAGTGATATTGTAAACATGGCCGCCAAGGCTGCTTGTCGACGGCAAGGTGCGGGCGAGTCGGCGGCCACCACATCTATTACGAAAATCAGTAGCACACCAAGGCGACCAGCAAGGTAATCAGTGCGTGAAAACAAGAACAACGATAGCAATAACAGCAATTCTGGCAGTGTTCAGCGCCGCGCTGAACACCACCTCAGCCCAACCTGCCTCCCCGGCCGATATCAGCGAAGTCACCTTGAACAATGGCTTGCACGTGATCGTCAAGCAAGCGCATTCTTGGCCTCTGGTGGCCGTCGGTGTGGTAGTGCGGGCCGGTTCGTTGTATGAAGGCGACTTTGCGCCCGGCACTGCTCGCTACGTCGCTCATCTGCTGGTCGATTCCGAGCGCGGCGCCAATCGCAGTCTGCGAGATGTCATGGCTGACAAGCTGGGAGCCATTGTCCAGGCCAGTACGTTCAAGGACTCCGTTACCGTTACTCTCACCGCGCACAAGCAAGTGATCCCCGAGGCCTTGCCGCTGTTGGCTGAGGGTCTGTTTGGTGCCAGTTTCGACGACACGCAGATGGCCCGCGCCCGCCTGGAATTGCGCCAGATACTGAGGGATTCCGAGGCGGATGCTGTGGCGATGATAAGCCACATGCTATGGAAGATGGCCTATGGCGAGCACCCGTATACAAACCCGGCCTCGGGCACTTTGGAAAGTATCGAGCAGGTCAGCAGCGACGACGTCACCCGTTTTTACAAGCGCTTCTACGTACCGAACAATGCGGCGATCATTGCGGTGGGCGACGTCGACCCGCAGGAGTTTTTTCAACAAGTGCGTGCAACCTTCGGAGATTATGTGGCCCGCGATATCCACTGGCAGGCTCCCCGTGTCAGCCCGACCCAGACCAAGCCGCGCATCCAGTCAGAACGGTACCAAGCATCCCTGGCGCTTGTCGGCATCGCATGGCGAGCGCCCGGAGTCGCCGACTGGCGGGATGTCTGCGCCCTCGACCTGATTTATACCCTGCTTCGGCCCGGGCCGGGTTCCTTGCTGGGCGCGAAACTTCAGCCGGGCGGCGAGGCCGGCTCAATAGCGATAAACTGGGATGTGGAATTCGTCACGCACAAGCAGCCGGGACTGTTCCAGGTCCTGGTAGTGCCCACACCGGGCCATGAACTGCAGGCGCGCCAGGCGGTTCTTGAAGTCATCTCCAGCTTGCGGGAGCAACCGGTCAGCGCCGGCCAACTGGCGGCTGCAAAACAGGAACTGTATGCCGAGTATTGTTTCGACAACGAGTCGTATGATGAACAGGTAGCAACAATGGCCTTCTACGAGGCCATCGACAGTTACAAGCGGGCCTTGACTTACATAGACCAGATAAATGCCGTAACGCCGCAACGGCTGCAACTTGCGGCCCAAAAGTACCTCGCCCCCGGGGCTTACAACCTCGCCATTTTGCGCCCGCAGGCCAATCATGCGGCGGAGGCGAGGCTTCCATGAGGGCGGCTGCGTTCATCGCGTTGGCATTACTGGCTGACCCCATCCTGGCCGCGTCCATTCACCACGGCAGCCTCGACAACGGCCTAGGCGTGGTCATAGTAGAGGACCACTCCACGCAGCTTGTCGGCATTCACCTGGCTGTCAAGGTCTCCATGCAACAGGAACCGGCCGGCTTGCGGGGCGTTCGTGCCCTCATTCAGCGACAAATCGGCACTCAGATCCGCTCGCGTGCCGCCTCCGATCCCGCCTTGGCGCCGTTGAACGTTTCACTGCACCGCACGGATGCGCCGGCTATGGTGAATCTCGAGTGGGATTTTGCGGAGATTTCTCTTTGTGTGCCGGCAAGCGCGCTACCTGATACGCTCAAGTTGCTGGCGGAAGTGGTTTTCCGCGAAGGTTGTCTCGGCTTGGACACAGGCAAGAACGCTGTCCTTACCGAGCAAAAGCAAGTGGCTGCCAGCGGGGTTCAAGAAGCCTACTACCTGTTTCGTGCGGCCATGTTAGGCGGCGGAGTGGATCGGCAGATGATCCTTGGCGACGCAACAACCGTGGGCGGCATCTCCGCCCAGCAATTTGAAGCCTTCAAGAGCCGGCATTACGTTCCGGTCAATTCAACCCTCTGCCTGGCCGGCGCGGTCTCCGCCCAGGAGGGAATAGCGCAAGTCAACCAGGCTTTCGGAGGGTTGCCGGGCGGAAAACCCAACAACTGGCACCCAAGCGGGCCGGCGGTGGACCACTCCCAGGTGCGCGTGGGCGGTGGGACCGACGTTGACCAGGCAATTCTGATTGTCGGTGTTGCCGCTCCTTCCATAGCAGATCCCGACTTCCCCGCGGCGTTCGTGGCACACCAGATCCTCGGTGGCCCAAGGGGCCGGCTGCGCCGCGACTTGGCACTTATTCGCTCTCTGGGGCTGACTTTGCCCGAACGGGTACCGGGAGTATTGCCTCCTATTAGGGTGCTGCCGCTGCCGATCGAGGCTCAGCCTTACATCGCAATCTGGAGTGCCTGCAACCCGCTGCAGATAGAAAAGGTGCACCACAGGCTGGCTACTCACCTGCGGGCCTTTATTGACGGCGGCATCAATGACCAGGAACTACAGGCTGCCCGCCGGCAGGCGGCCACCGACCTGGCGATCCAGTTGCACATCCCCCAAAAGTGCGCTGCAATGATCAACCGCTGCCAGCTTTTCTCCGTACCTCCCGAGATAGTAGTCTCCTTGCCTGCAGCGGTGCAGAAGGTGACTTCAAACCAGGTCAAGGCCATGGCCGCTCGCTGGTTCACCCACGAATACGTCGGCGTGCAGATGCCGCAGTAGGGTGGTGAAAGGCACACAAATGATAGCAGGGGTTATTGTCAAAGAGCTTCGCAGGCACGTGGATGAACGAGGATACTTGATGGAGATACTGCGCAGCGATGACGAGTGCTTCGCAGGGTTCGGTCAGGCATACATCTCTGCTGCTTTTCCCGGCATCGTAAAGGCGTGGCACGCCCACCGCAACCAGACCGACAACATGTGTTGTGTCTGTGGTATGGTGAGGTTCGGCCTGTACGACGACCGGCCGGAATCGCCGACCTATGGCCAAACCCAAAGCATCGTGGGCGGGGATCTGCATCCCGTGCTGGTCCAGATCCCCCCGCTGGTCTGGCACGGCTACATGCCCCTGGGCGATGACGTGGCAGTCGTGCTGAACATTCCCACTCGAACTTATAATTATGACGAGCCGGACGAATTGCGCCGCGACCCCTTTGACCCCGACATTCCCTTTGAATGGATCGTCCGCGGAGGATAGGTTACGTTGCGCCTTGCTTGCCCGCCACTATCCCCCTCTGGCGAGACTGCATCGAAGGTTTACTCAGGGCTTAATCCCAATTCCCGGCGAATGGCCTTGCGCAATCCCAGTGCCCGTTGTGTCCACACATTATTGTTGAATGCTTCGGACTTGCCCGGACCGTAGAAGTAGTCCAGGATCTTGAGGGCCTCGCGCGGCTTGTGTGCTATGTACTGGCAGACAGCCATGAAATAGCGGGCCTCCAGTTCCCGCCCGGAGCGCGGGTACGAGCGCAAGTATCGTTGCAGCTTGTTGTAGGCGGTAAGCGCCTGCTTGACCTGCTGCTCCTCGCTCGAAGCCGGAATATCCAGGATGATAAGGTCAAGTACGGCGTCCTTCTTGGCGCCGCTCTTGTTATCAGGATCAAGGGCAACCGCCTTGTCGAGAAAAGTCCGGGCCTGGTCATACAAGCACAACTCCAGGTATACATGCCCGGCCTGCGCGTATGCGCAGGCGTCGTTTGAATTCTTGGCTATACGGTCCAGGCTCTGGTCCAGGACCAGCATCTGCTGCAGCAGGTAGCACATCGCGTCCGGCTCCATGTAGACAGGTGCAGCGTACAGTTTGCGCCCACGCTCATCGGTAAACAGATTTGCAGGAAGATAGTTGCGGTATACCCCGTTAACGGTCGGCTCCTTGGAGACTGCAAGATTGTAGCGGCGGAGAAATTCATGATTCCTCGCCGTCTTGGCATTAAGTGCACAAGCCTCGAAATGTGCGAGCTGCTTGACCACTTTGGGGTCGACCAGCGTGTATTCCCACATGTAGTTGGAATTGGAATCGTCACGCGCGTAGACGAAGAAGTATATGGGCTTGTGCGAGCGGGAGGCCGCTTTCAACGCCTGCTCCCAACTGTCGTGCCAGCGTATGCGTGGCAGCGAAGATCCCGCAGCCCCCGCCACCAAAGGCAAGCCCATAAGAACAGATGCTGCAATGCATACTATCAGCAATTTCCGCGGCACGGCTTCCCACCTCATTCGATTGTCCAGCAATCTCATTGTCGCCATGGTACTTTCGACTGTTGGAGTCTACAAGTCTGTTTGTGCCTGCATGTGCATTTGCACCGCGCTGGAATGGATATGCACCTGGTAATTATAACATACCGCCGCGTGATTTGTTGCAAGCCTCAGTGGTTTACCACTGTAAAGTGGCAGTCAGACGCCACGAATCGGTAGGACGAGTGTAAGTGATGCGGAACCACGAATACTCAGCACTGATGTCAATAAGACTGGGAGCATGCAGCAGCGGTGACTTGTTGTTTGCGATACCCCGGATGCCGGCGGGCAGCCCGTACAGGCCCATCATGCGGCGTATTTCCTGGTCCCAGGTGGTGTGGAACTGGATATTGCCCGCCTTGCAGAATTCCATGAGCTTGCGCTCCACGTAATCGTGAATGCGATAGTAGCTGTCCAGAATATCCTCGAACTTGTTCAGCGGAGGCATTGCCACCAGCAGCATGGAGGGCAAATACAAGCCGCCGGCCGCCCACAGTTTGCCTTCCTTCATCGCATCACGCAGTGCCGACAACTCGGTACTGTCGGCCTGGATGACCGAATAGCTTAAACCTACTCCCTCTTCGTAGGGGCTGCTGGAAGCATACAACGCGGTCTTGTTGGCCAAGGCCGGATCATACAAGATGCGCATGGTGCGGTACATTTCAAAGATACCGGGTTGTATCAGGTAGCCGTCGAACGGCAGCGATTTCAACAGCTTGGGCGCGCCCGCCACCCCGGGATGAGACAGCAACGCAAGGCCGCCTTGACGGTGGATAAGCTCAATCGTCTTGGCCATCGTCAAGCCATCGGGAATACGGCTGCTGATGAACAGGCCCACCACGCCACCGCTTCGAGTGTGGATCTGTTCTCCAACAATGACCTGGAAGTCCGGCGGCAGCTCGCCCCGGCCCTTGAGTCGTCGGGCAATCCGTTGCGCTTGCTGGGCGCCATCTATCCGGTTGCGGTCGGCAATAACGATCGCCCGCAACCGGCGTGCCGCCGCCGCACGCAGGAGGTACTCCGGGTCAGCTACGCTGTCAAAGCTTGTATGAGTGCGTACCACCAGGTCCACAGGCACCTCCCCCTCGTTCGCCGTCACTTCGACCATCTGGGGCGGCAGCCGCTTGACCACCTGGGGGATAACGAGATTGGCCACGATGTTCTCGATGAGGTACTTCTGTTCGTGAAGCACCGCCAAGGTTGCGTTTGCACCCCAATCGCCGCCCTGCCGACGCGCGTAGCCGTACAAGGCGGCAAGCGCAATCTGCTGGTAGCGGAAAGTCGAGTCTTCGTTCAAGCGATGGGCCTGGCGTTCGGCGACAGCAAAGGGGTTGGCCCGGTCAGCCTGTCGCAGCAGCAAGGAATGTACGTACGTGCGATGGCAGAATTCGTCCAAGTTCTTCTCCGGGTATATCTCGGGCAAATAGAAGGGGCAGAATTCCAGCGGTGCACGATGACGAAGCCCTGCATCCAGGGGGTAGACCAGCTCGGGGAGCTGCAAGTCCTGTGGCAACCACGTACCGACTTGTTCAAACAGCCGCCGCGGCTGAACATTGACGGCCGCCCCGCCCCAAGCCCTGCCCGGCTTTGCCTGCAGCACCCCCGTGCCGGTCACATCCACTTGCAGATGTAACCCGGCGCGTTCCCGTTGAAGGCCCAATGTTACCTGCGCAGGTGAGATATCCTTCCACAGGCTTTCCGGCGTGGAGGCGGCGTACACTCCGGCCACTGAAGCAACCAAACAGGCTGTTGCCGGCACCAGCCATGCCCGAGTCCTCAATCTCACTGCGTTGATGTGTAAGAGCATTATTGCTCACTGCTCTTGGCTGCTGCGTGATTGCAGTGCTGTGGCAATCGCTACGAGGGCCGCGGCTTTATGATTGGCGCTTCGAAGCCTGCCGGCAAGTTCATAAGCGTATTGGGGCATGCGCGGGGCCAGCCGGCCGATGACCAGCACAAGCGCCTGTTCGCGCGTCGACAGGATGTCTATCCCCTCGACTATGGAGACCGCCTTTTGGGGGTAGCTGCAGGCCGTCTTCTGTGCAACCGAGGCCAGCGCTTCCGCGCGTGCATCCTCGTCCGTGATTTCCGAAGCCAGGGCCACCGCCGCATCTGCATCCCCGGCCGCCAGCGCCGTTGCGCACAGCTTCTTAAGCTCAAACATTTCCAGGCCCTGCAAACCACTTCCCAGCGTCAACGCCTTGCCGGCCAGGGCCTTCGCGACGCCGGCTTGCTCAGCGGGCAGGTGGGCGGCACACAGCGC
>JALGVG010000219.1 GCA_029819875.1 Candidatus Zipacnadia bacterium
TCCAGATCCCCGAATGGTGCCTCTCCCTGGATGCTTTGCACTATCTGGCGCACTTCCTCTATCTCGTCTTCGGTGCCTACCGCTACCAGCCTTGTGGCGCCTTCGGCCCCGCACACGCCGCCGGCACCGACCTGGTAGATACGGGCATCGGTCAGCGTCTCGAGGGCCTCAATTTCCGTGACGATAATCCCTTGGATTGTCCACAAGCGCGAGACGTTGTTGGCTGCTGCAAAGGCCGGGTCAAGGCAGGGGGCGGGATCGGCTAAAGGTTGGGCGATTTGTTTTTCCAAGCCCACGGGGATGACGAGGTTAAGGCCCTTGCCGTGTACGTGGCCTATTATCGTTCCCAAGGTGCCGCCGGTCGGATCGCCGACCAGCACACCGGCGACCTGGTTCTGGTAGTCAAGGGCATTGGCCCCCTTGATGACGACATCGCCGACCGTCATCTCCCCCATGATCTCGCGCAGGGTCACGCCCTCGACCGGCTTGCCGTTGCGGAGGATGACTTCGGGGATGGAGCCGGCGAAAAACCCTTCCTCTTCCCAAGTGCTGGGGACAGTGCGACCCAATACGTAGGAACGCTTGGCGATGGGCTGCCCCAGCAACTCCTCGGCGACGTAGCCGTTGGTAGTACCCTTGGTCACTACCACGATCCCCTCTTCCATCGCGTCCTGCACACACGGCAAGGCTGCCACGCCCTTGGCAATAAGCCGCTTGCTCTCGGAGACGGTCAGGATGAACTCCCAGGCCACGGCGTCGTCCCATTCTTCAAACAGATCTATCACCTCTTGCATCGCTTATGTGCTCCTTTCATAACGGGCTTGCACGTCCCCGCCGTGCTCTTGGTGCATTCAAGGCGTCCAACCTACGCGCCGTGGTAGTCTGTTCGCCACAGGGAAGGGATTCTCCTGCCGATGCCGAAGGTAGGTTCGTTATCAAAGACCCGTACACGGAGGTCCGAAAATGCGCAAGCAATCGCTGCAGTTTTTGAGCAATCTGATGGCCGTACCTTCCCCGTCCGGCTTCGAGCAACCCGCCCAGCAAGTGGTCCGCGAATACGTCGCCGACTTCGCCGACGAGGTGCGCACCGATGTACATGGCAACGTCATCGCGGCCAAGAACCCCGACGGCTTCCCGCGCGTGATGCTGGCCGGCCACTGCGACCAGATCGGCTTCATGGTCCAATACATCAACGACAACGGTTTCATCAACTTCGCCAGTATCGGAGGGGTTGATGTTGCGGTGGTGCCCGGCACCAGGGTGCTGATACACACCAAGGACGGCCCCTTGGTGGGCGTTATCGGCCGTAAGCCCATCCACCTGCTCACCCCCGAAGAGCGCACCAAGCCCAAGCTGGAACTGAAGAAGATGTGGATCGACATCGGGGCCAAGGACAAGAAGGCGGCCGAGAAGATAGTACAGCCCGGCGATCCGATCACCTTCGAACTGGGCTTGCACCACCTGCAGGGCGACCTGGTGACCGGCGCAGGCTTTGATGACAAGGTGGGCGTCTTCGTGGTCATGGAAACGCTGCGGCTGCTGGCCGACAAGAAGATTGAGTGCGCCCTGTTCTCGGTAGCGACGGTGCAGGAGGAGTTGGGGCTGAGGGGCGCAAAGACCAGCGCCTTCGGCATTGACCCGCAGGTGGGAATCGCGGTGGACGTCACCTTCGCCAGCGACCATCCCGAGGCCGACAAGACACTGGCCGGGGAAATCAAGTTGGGCAGCGGGCCGGTCATCGCCCGGGGGCCGAACATCAACCCGCCGCTGCACGAGCTGATAGTGGCTGCCGCCGAGGCCGAAAAGATCCCCTGGCAACCGGAGCCAGCGCCGCGCGGCACCGGCACCGACGCCAACGCGATGCAGATAACGCGCGCCGGCGTGGCGGCCGCACTTGTTTCCATTCCTGACCGCTACATGCATACTCCAGTGGAGATTGTCTCCCTCAAGGACCTGGAAAACGCCGCCCGGCTGCTGGCGGCGACCATTGCCAGCATCAAGCCGGATACGGACTTCATCCCCCGCTGAGGCCGGCAGCGGCCGCCTGACGGCGTGGAAGTTACGTGCGGCACGATCGCACCTGGATACAAGCAGGTCCTCGCACGGGAAAGAGTAACCGTCCGGTCAAGCCGAGTTGGGGCCTGATAGGCCGGCGAGGGTGGAATTGTACCACTTTGGAGGTGACGGCGGGGTCACCCCTCCCCGGGTACGTATAAGATGATCTTGGGAATCGGCATTGACATCGTTGACATCAAGCGCGTAGAGCGGCTTGCAAGAAAGTACGGCGAGCGGTTTGCCCGCCGCATATTCACCGCGCAGGAGCGGGAAATCTGCCTGCCGCGCGCCAACCGCTACGAGTGCCTGGCAGCACGCTTCGCCGCCAAGGAGGCGGTAATGAAGGGCCTGGGTACGGGCTATTCCAACGGAGTGCGCTTTGCGGACATTGAAGTGTGCGGCGGGGAGGGCCAGCGCCCCCGGGTGGCTCTGCACGGCACCACCCGGCAGGTCGCCGAATCGCTGGGGGTGACCGGCATACACGTCAGCCTCGCCCACGAGCGCGACTACGCCATCGCCTTTGTCGTCATCGAAGGTCATTGATATGCGGATCCTGGATCGCTACCTGGCCGGCCAACTCGTGGTGCCGTTTCTGATCGGGGTGGGGACCTTCGCCGTGATCCTGCTGGGCGACGAGGCCCGCAAGCTGGGCGAGATGCTCAGCGGCTCGGTGAGCTTCGGGCTGATCGTCAGGTACTTGGCCTATAACGCCCCCCAGGCGCTGGCCTGGTCCTTGCCTGTCGGCACCCTGGTGGGAGTTGCGATGGCGGTTACCAGCCAGGCGCGGGCCGGCGAGACCATAGCCATGCGCACCGGCGGCATCAGCTTCGCGCGCATCTGCGTGCCGTTCCTGGCGTTTGCCGCCCTGGCCACGGCGATGTCCTTTTTACTGACGGAGAAGGTCGTACCCTCTGC
>JALGVG010000050.1 GCA_029819875.1 Candidatus Zipacnadia bacterium
ATCTGGCACAGCAAGCATGACTGGGATGACCTGAAGACTTTCCTGCCGCTGGCCAAGCAGGCAGGCATCAAGGTATGGGTTTACCTGGTGCCCCATTCCGAAACCGCCGTGCAGAATACGCGGTGGCCATATTCCGAGCCGTTTCGCCTCGACTACGTGCGTTGGGCCGAAGAAATCGCCAGGCTTTCCCTGCAATATGACAATGTTGTCGGGTACGTGATTGACGATTTCGGGGCCAACGTGCGTCCGGACCGGTTCTCTCGTGAGTACATCAGCAAAATGGTAACAGCGGGCAAGGCGATCAATCCGCGCCTCAAGTTCTATCCCCTGCTGTACTACGGGGAATTCGCGCTTAAGTTCATCCGGCAGCTAGCGCCGCTCATTGACGGCGTAGTAGCCGCCTACCCGAGGGGGCCACAGGATATAGAGCGAGCGCTCATGTATCTCAACGACAAGTACTACGAGCCGGGCAGTGTGGCATTCGAGTACCCGTGGGACACGCCCTCGCAGGGGGGCGAATACGCCTTCGTGAGCCAACCAGCCACGGTTACAGATGCAGCCAACGCCGCGGTGACATTCAAGTACCGCGACGATTACGAGGGCCCGACCAGCGGCTACCACTTCATGCAGCTTCGCATTGACGACCAGGTAGTGTGGGAAGAGGACGTGGCCGGCGCCGACGAGGGCGAGATCACCGTCAAGCTGTCCGACGCAGTCGCCGGCAAGCAGACAGTGCAACTGCGGCTGGGCGTATTGGATAAACGGCCGGTCAGCAACTACGGGGTGATCCCCACGTTTATGGACTTGAAGGTCACGGGGTTGAAGTTGACCACCACGGACCTGGGTTCCGCGTCGCACTGGAAGGCGCAGCGAAGCGGGGCGTTCACCATTCGACACTATCCAGCGCAGAGTGGAACAGGCAAGTTCCACCTGCCCCTGATAGTGATGACCGCTGCCGAGCGCGGCGAATACCAGAAGCGGCACGGCAAGCCTGCCACCCCCGAGCGCATTGCCGAGCAGGTCAAGATGGCCCTTGAGTTTGCGCGGGCAGGCAAAATCGCCGGGGTCGTGACCTACTGCCTCGACAAGCACCCCGGCAATCCGGATTTCGCGGCCGTTGCCGAGGTCTTCCGCCAGTTCCAGGCCCGCAACAAGGCAGGCAAGCCGCAATAGGCCGTACGCCCGCCGGCCCGCGGCCTACGGCAGGGGCATGTGTACAGGCAGGGAACGCTCCCACTCAGCGACCGTGTCGTCCAACTGTTGCTGGAGGGCCGCGACATCGCCATTAAGCACATACAGTCTGCCGCGCAATGTGATCTTCCCGCCCGGATCGACGGTCTCGTCGCGCGCCTCCCACCTTAAGCCCGCCACCCAGCCGCCGGCAGCCTGCAGCGCGGCGGCGCCCTCGATGGCCAGAGGCTCCCAGCCGGGGCCGCCGGTCAGGGTGGCGCTAACCTGGGGTTGCAACGGGCGGCTGCCGTCATTGGCCACGGTCAGGTAGATATCCACGAAATCGTCGTACGGCCGCGCCCATATGCGGTAGCGGGCGTGTGGTCCCCGGCCCGTGGCCGACCATGCTCCCCAGGGATGTCCGCGCCAAGGGGCGACCATGGCCGCATGCAAGGTGCCGTGAAGGCGCGGTGCGCCGAGGCGTAACTTCAGCTCCGGCCGGGCCTTGGGTGCCACCATCAATGCCTCGCCGGCAGGTGTGACCGCCAGGTGGACAAACTGCTCCTGCGGGAAATCGGCCAGGTAAGTGCGCAACAGCCGGTCGGGGTTATTTTCCATGAAGTACATCTTGGCACGCCAGACGATGCGCTTGGCCTTGCCGTCCCACAGGTAGGTGAAAGACGGGTGCAGGTGCAGGCAATCATGCCAGCCTTGGCTGAGGTGCCAACTGTTTTCGCCGCCGTTGCCGAAGGCAACCAGCCACTTGCCGTCACGCGACACGCAACCGATGAGGCCATAGATGGTCCTGTCAGTGCTGTTGCCCCAAAACGATTCCGGCTGCCCCGGGTGCCGACGCCACACTGGCACGTACACCTGCACCCAGGGCGGGTTGTTATACTCGTTGTCGGGAGGGTAATCGGTGTTGATCATGCGCACGGTCTGGTCCATGGGCGTGAAGCCGCGGATGGTATAGATGAAGCAGCGGGGCAGGAAATCATAGGGGAAGCTGCCCTGGTGCATGAAGTTTTCACCCGGCTGCATCTGCCAGCAGGGATTGATGCCGACGGTGGCCCACCTCAGGTTCTGTAGGTCATCGCTGGTGGCGGTAACCTCCCAGCGTAACGCCCCGTGTTCGGGTATCAAGTGCGTCTGCAGCTTTACTCCGTGAGCCTGGTGCCGAATGACGAGGCTTCCGTCAGGCTGCAGTTCGCCGGTTCCATTGCCGTAGGCGTCCTCGTAGCACCAGACCTTCAGGTGGCACCCTGGTATGCCCGGCACAACAATATGCACGTAGCTGAATGACCTGCCGTAAGCCTGTTCTTGCTTGAAACTCAGTTGCGGCACCATGTCGTCGGCATCGCCACGCGCGGGGAGCTGATTGGCCAGGTATGCACCCAATATGCACGCAATCAAGGTTAACACAAGCAGTTTGCCTCTCATCCGACAAGCCCACCTTTCACGTCGCAATAACCGTGTCCGGTGACAAGCAGACTGCGGGCGCGAGGATGAGCTTGCTACGCCCTCGCTCGTTGCCTGTTGCCATACCACCGGCACTGCATGGGGTTATTTCTCCGCCTGCTCGTTGTCACCTTGTGGGCACCGTCAGTCGACAGCCTGGCACTACACGAGAAAGTTGCGCCGTCCGTTGCAAGGGGCATGGGTTATGCAAGCTGAACGCGGCAAGATCAACATGCAGGGGGGGCAAGCAGCGGTTAGCGGGTAGTCTCACCTCATGGGCCGCTGAGTTGTTCCTTCTCGGGAGACAAGGCGGTAGTCTCGGAGGTTGTCGCCGCTTCGTGGCCAAAGACCACGCGGTTGCGGCCGGCCTGCTTGCCGGCGTACAGCCTAGCATCGGCGCGCTCGATAAGCTCCCGGGGCAGGCGGCCATCGTGTGGGAATTCCGCTATCCCGACAGTCACTGTCACCCGGGCGGGACCGCTGACACCGTCCCACCACCGGGCACTTTCGACCATGCGACGCAGCCGCTCACAGAGCCTGTAGGCCAGCGGGCCGGCGGTTTCCGGCAGCAGCAGCGCGAACTCCTCGCCCCCGTAGCGGCACAGCACGTCGCTGCCACGCACGGCACTGCGCAGCAAGCCGGCCAGTTTCTTCAGCACCTCGTCGCCCACCAGGTGTCCGAAGCGATCATTGACGCGCTTGAAGTGATCGACGTCCAGCATGGCGAGCGAAAAGACGCGCCCGTAGCGGGCGGCCCGCTGGGCTTCCATATCGAGTACCTGCTGGAAGCTGCCGCGATTATGCAGGCCGGTCAACGCGTCACTATGTGCCGCAGCGGCCAGGCGGCTATGTTCGGCACGTTCCGCCGTCGCATCAGTGATTGCAATCCCGTACCGGGGCGGCTGGCGGGGACGGATGGGGGGCAGAGGAACGGCCTGCAGCCGCGCCCAGAACACGCTGCCGTCGGCCCGCCGGCACAGGACGGTGCGCTTTGCATCATCGCCGGTCTCGCACAGCGCCTCGACCCCAGCGCCCGCGGAGCAGGCGAACAGCTTGCAGGCCGGCTGACCTCGCAACGAGCCGGGCCTGCGATTGAAAAGCCGCTCGGCGACCTGGTTGCAGTAAGCCACGCAGCCTTCGTCCACAACCAACAACGCCTGGCCACTGGCCTGCAGCAGTTGCGCACACCAGCGGTGCTCCCGCAGCTCGCGACGCCATCGCCGATAAACCACCCCTAGTGCGCCGGCCAAGGCCACACAGGCAGCGGCCAAGAGCACCACCAAGGTGTGCAGTATTGCTCCACTATTTCCGGCATCCATCACCGGTTATGTCGGTATTGCGCACCGGCAGCTTAACCGGGGAACTAATCAGCACTCGCCCACTGCCGTTGGCCGATGCAGCCAACAACGCCGGGGCGTCACCAGCCGCCGGCGCATGGCCGGTCATTTCCGGGAGGCGTAGTCCAACGAGCCGTCGGAGGCCCTGCCGGCTACAAGCTGCAGGCCCGAGTACAGGAACCACGCAGCCAGCCCGACCAGCGCCACACCACAGGCGGCGACCAATCCCTGGTACAGGGCGGGGCCGAAAAACTGCTTGCCGCTGGCCACGGCGATTCCAACCACGCAGTACCAGGCGAAGTCCGCCATCTCGTGGCCGAAGTAGAAACTTAGGTAGTCGTTTCTGTTGCGTAGTTGCAGGTGCGCCATCTGGCCGGCACCGATGGTAGCCCACCAACCGGTGAAGTACGGATTGGCCAAGGAAATGGCAGCTCCCCACAACATCAGCAGCCACCAGGACTGGGCGACCTGCGAACCGTTGAGGCTAAGGGCCAAGCTCCGGGCGCTGGCAACCATGTCTGTTCCCATCCACACCAAGGCAAGGCCCCCGACCAGGCTGAGGATCGCACGGACGCGGGGGCGGCCCAGAAACGCCGATAGTCCCACGATAAGCAGCAAGATGGTGAATATCTCCAGCAGGGCGTGGCCGGTAATGATTACCGGCGCCGCCCAGAAACCCTGGGCACCGACCGCACCGATAACCAGAGCCAGCAACGGGCCGGGGGTCATCGCGCCGGAAAGTCCAGTGAGAAAAGCAGTAAACATGATGCGGGCAGTTTGCATTGGCTGACAGTGTAGCAACCGTCTCGACCAACGTCAATGCACGCCAGGAAGGTATCCAAGCCCCGGAGGATAAGTTTACCGTGATACACAACTGTCAACTCGGCCATTTGGAAATCTTTCTTCATGCACCAGGAGGAGGATAGCAATGGAGTTTTCCAGAAGGGCGTTCCTGCAGCAACTCGGACTGGGAGGTGCCGCGTTAATGTTTGCAGGTACAGGATCGGCCTGGGCGGCAGGCCGCCCGCGCAATCAGCAGGTGAACTGGGACCCGGAAAAGGGCGGGCCACACTTGGGCAACCTATGGGAATTCATCCAGGCCAACGCCGACCGCTGCAAGCGCAGCCTGTCGTTTTTCAATGCCGGGCTCTCCCTCGAGGAATGGAAGCGCGTGGGACGGGCAAAGGTCACCGAACTGCTCCGCTACCAGCCTCCGCGCGTGCCCTTGGACCTGGAGGTCTTCAACGAGGTGAAGTTCGACGGCTATACCCGCAAGCGCATCCTGTTCAACACCTCGCCCGACTGTCGAGTGCCGGGATTCCTGTTGGTGCCGGACGAGGCGAAGTTTCCGGCCCCAGGCATTGTGGCGCTGCACGACCACGGCGGGTTTTATCGCTGGGGCAAGGAGAAAGTATGCGAAAACAAGCAGGAACATCCGGCCCTGGCCAAGTTCAAGCAGGAAGCCTACGAGGGGCAAAGCTATGCCTCGGAGCTGGCGCGACGCGGATACGTGGTGCTGAGCATTGATGCCTTCTACTTTGGTGAACGCCGTCTGGCGCACAAGCCGTTGCCGCCGCAGACAGCCAACCCGGCGGACGAAAGCCAACAGGACATTGAGGCATTCAACAGGATGGCAGGCCAGACAGAAGAACTAACCGCCAAGACGATGTTCTGGGGCGGCATGACCTGGCCGGGCGTGATGTTCTGGGATGACATGCGCAGCGTGGATGTGCTCGAGAGCCTGGACATCGTGGACGCAAACCGCATCGGTTGCGTGGGCCTGAGCATCGGTGGTTACCGCTCGGCGCACCTGGCGGCCCTCGATGAACGCATCAAGTGCGCCGTGGTGGCCGGCTGGATGTCGGCGGTGGGGCCGATGCTGCGCAACCACCTGCTACACCATACCTGGATGATATACATTCCCGGTATGCTGCACTTCATGGACTTGCCCGACATCATGACATTGCATTGCCCGCACCCATTGCGCATCATCGGCGGGGAACTGGATACCCTGTTCCCGCTGGCGGCCGTCAGGCAGGCCTTCGACATGATCGCAGCTGTCTACGAGGCCAACGGCGTCGCCGACCGCTTCGAGCACAAGATATATGCTAAGCGCCCACACGAATTCAACAGGCAAATGCAGCAAGAGGCCTTCGACTTCATCGCCAAGTGGCTATAGCAGGGGGCGGACGCAGGCGGGTCAGCACCATGCAGGCCGAGTGCAAGGGGTTTGTCTACCGAGGGGAATGTGAGTCACAAATAAAGAAGGGATATCGGCAAGCCGCAACGAACCATTAGTATGCAAACGCCCGCGGACAATTGAGAATGTCAAGACGTGGCGTGGATGGGCACGCTACCAAGGCCGTTTGGTGGCGAAATCCTGTGGAGGCAGGCCAGCCCATACCTTGTTTCACATTCCAAGGGAGGGTATTGTCATGCGTTGTCCCTATCCACGGCTGTTGATTGCGTCATGTATCGTTGGGTTGGCGGTGGCGCTGGTGGTAGGAGGCGGCTGCGCCAAGCCACAACCCCAACAAGTGCCTGGGGGACCTCCAAAAGTGGGTGAGATGCCCGTGCCGCAGCCGGCCGGCGAACCGATCAAGGTGGGCGCCATCTTTTCGGTGACAGGGCCCGGAGCCCCACTGGGTGAGCCGGAGAAGTTCGCGGCCGAAATGATCGAGGATGCCGTCAACAAGGCAGGCGGCATCAACGGTCGCCCCCTCAAGATCATCATCGAGGATGACCAGACCGAGGAAGCCAAGGCGGTGCTGGCCGCCAAGAAACTCATCGAGCAAGACAAGGTGTGCGCCATCGTGGGGCCGACGATGAGCGGCACGACGCTGGCGATTGTCGATAGTTGCCAGAAGGCCGAAGTACCGCTGTTTTCGTGCGCGGCCTCGGCCAAGATCACCCACCCGGTCAAGAAGTGGGTCTTTTCCAGCGCCCAGACCGATGTGCTGGCCGTACAGCGCATTGTCGAATACCTCAAGCAGCAGGGCACCAAGCGGGCGGCTATCATCTGCGACAGCAACGCGTTCGGCCAAAGCGGTGCCGAACAGCTTCGCAAGCAACTCGGGGAGGCCGGCATCCAGATAGTGGACGAGGAGAAGTTCGCGACCAAGGATACCGACATGACAGCCCAGCTTACCAAGATCAAGGCCCAGAATCCCGAGGTCATCATCTGCTGGGGAACCAACCCGGGGCCGGCAATCATCGCCAAGAACATGAAGAGCCTGGGTATAACGGCCCAGCTTATCAACAGCCACGGCGTTGCCAACCAGAAGTTCATCGAACTGGCCGGCGATGCCGCCGAGGGCGTCATACTTCCCTGCGGCAAGTTGCTGGTGGCCGACGAACTGCCCGACAGCGACCCGCAAAAGGCCACGCTGCTGAAATTCCGCAAGGACTACGAGGCGTTCACGGGCAAGCCGGTCAACACCTTCGCAGGCCATGCCTTCGACTCCTTGCAGATGGTACTACAGGCCATCAGGAAGGCGGGTGACGACCGGGCGGCGATTCGCGATGCACTGGAGCAGACCAAGGACTTCGTGGGCATCACGGGCGTCTTCAACCTCTCGCCTGAAGATCACAACGGGCTGACGAAGGACGCCTTCGCACTGGTGGTCATCAAGAACGGCACGTGGACCCAGGTCAAGTAACGTCCAACTGAGAGGGCGACAATGGTGCCGCGAGGGTGGACAGGCGCCTCCCTCGCGGCGCTATTACGTATGTTGGAGCAACAATGAGTCTCGCTGAGCTGCTGCAATATCTCGTTACCGGTGTGACCGTCGGCAGTGTGTACGGGCTGGTGGCATTGGGCTTTACCATCATATACAATGCCACGGGGATAATAAACTTCGCGCAGGGCGAATTCGTAGTCCTCGGGGGACTGATCTTTTACAGCCTGTACGTGGCCGCCCACCTGCCCCTGGTCGCAGCCCTGGTGCTGGCCGTGGCGGCGGTGGCGCTGATCGGCGTGCTGATGGAGCGGTTGACCATCCGTCCCCTCATCAACTCCCCCGTGGTTACGCTCATCATCATCACCGTCGGGGTGTCCGTGCTGCTGCGCGGGGCCGCCAAGTTGATCTGGGGGCCCGAGGCGCTGCCTGTGCCACCGTTCTCCGGTGAGCACTCCCTGTTCGTCGGCAGCGTCGCAGTGCACCTGCAGTACTTGTGGGTACTGGGGCTGACGGTGCTGGCGGTCGTAGGGCTGCGCCTGTTTTTCGATCACACCATTGTGGGCAAGGCGATGCAGGCCTGCGCTATCAACTCCGAGGCCGCCCAACTGGCCGGCATAAGCGTCTCGCGCATGGTACAAGGCTCGTTCGCCCTCAGCGCCGCGCTCTCGGCGCTGGCCGGCATCGTAATCTGCCCCATCACCTTGGCCAGCTACGACGGCGGCGCGCTCCTGGCCCTCAAAGGTTTCTGCGGGACGATTATCGGGGGGCTGGGCAACGGGCTGGGTGCGGTAATGGGCGGCGTAATCATCGGTATCCTCGAAAAGCTAGGGATCGGTTTCGCCCCGCAGGGCTACGCCGGCTACCAGGACGCGTTTGCCTTTGTGGTATTATTGCTGATGTTGTTCATCCGCCCCAGTGGATTGTTCGGCCGCCAGCGGACAGAAGGAATATAGGATGTCAGCGGAGCGCAAACGAGAAATACTGGGTTTTGCGGTCGCCGTTGCCATTGTCGCCGCGCTGCCCGTGGTGACACGCAGTGCCTACTGGCTGAGCATTGGGGTCTTTATCGCCCTGCACGGTATAGTGGCTATCGGACTGGGGCTATTGTTGGGCTACGCCGGGCAGGTGTCGTTGGGGCAGGCCGCTTTCTACGGGATGGGCGCGTACGGCTCGGCCATTCTCACCCTTCACCTGGGTTGCAACCCGTGGTTGGCGATGGGGGCCGCTGCAGTTGCCACGGGGCTGATTGCGTACGTGATCGGGGTGCCGACCCTCAAGTTGCATGGCCACTACCTGGCGATGGCGACCCTGGGCATCGGAATAATCGTGCGCATACTGTTCAACGAGGGCGGCCACATTACCGGCGGCCCGTCAGGCCTGCCGGCGGTGCCGAACCTGGCCATCGGCGGCTTTGCGTTCGACAATGACCTGCGCATGTATTGCCTGGCGTGGCCGATAGTTTTCCTGCAAGTGGTGTTCTCGCGCAACCTGCTGCGCTCCCGGCTGGGCCGGGCCCTGCGTGCCATTCACGACAGCGAGATTGCGGCACGCAGTTGCGCGATCAACACCGCCAAGGCCAAGGTAATGGTGTTCGTGCTCAGTGCCGTGTACGCGTCCGTGGCCGGCAGCCTTTACGCTCACTGGGTCAATTTCGTCAATCCGCACCCCTTCAGCTTCCCCTTTTCCCTGGAGCTGGTCGTGATGGTCATGGTGGGCGGCGCCGCCTCCATCTGGGGGCCGCTCATCGGGGCCGCAGCACTGACGATTATTGACCAGTCGCTGCTGCAACTGGGCCACGTCTTCCCCATTGCCGAGGACCTGGACATCGTCTTGTTCGGTATCATCGTAGTGCTGGTGCTGCTGTTCATGCCGCGGGGGCTGGTACGCGGGCTTTCTTCGCAGGAGGCAGAGCGCCGTGCAGGCTGAGGAATATCCATTGCTGCAAGTGCGTAACCTGCGCAAGGTCTTCGAGGGCCTCGTGGCGGTCAACAATGTTTCCTTCGAAGTGGAGCGTGGGACGGTATTCGGCCTTATCGGCCCCAACGGCGCCGGCAAGACCACGCTGTTCAACGTAATAACCGGCATTTATGCGCCCACGGACGGCACTGTCGTGCTCAACGGCGAGGTGATAACCGGTCTTCCCCAGGACGCGATCGCCGCACGGGGGGTGGCGCGTACCTTCCAGAACTTGCAGATCTTCCACGGCATGAGCGTGGAGGATAATGTGCTGGTCGGCTGCCACCGCCACGGCCGCTGCGGGTTGCTGGCCACCATCTTCCGCCTGCCCGCGGTGCGCGCCGAGGAGCGCCAGCTTCGCAACCACGCCATGGAGGCGCTGCAGTTCGTAGGACTACAGGATTTTGCACGCGCGCCGGCTTCCAGCCTGCCGCCGGGCCGCCAGCGCCTGGTGGAGATCGCCCGGGCGCTGGCCAGCGAGCCGTGCCTGCTGCTGCTGGATGAGCCGGCGGCCGGGCTGACCACCCACGAAACCGAGGTACTCGGCGAGCTGCTGCAGCGGATTGCCGCCACCGGCTTGACGATTATCATAATCGAACACGATATGAACCTGGTGATGGACATATGCGCGACCGTGGCCGTTCTTGACCAGGGTGAAGTGCTGACAATCGACAGCCCCAGCGCCGTTCAGGCCGACCCGCGCGTGATTGCCGCCTACCTGGGGGAGCCGCAGCCCGAGGAGGGGGGTGCCGGAGGATGATGACCGGATCCGTACTGTTGACCTTGAGCGGTGTGAACGCCTATTACGGGCAGCTTCACGTGCTCAAGGGTGTCTCCCTGCACGTCAATGAGCGCGAGATAGTGGCGTTGTTGGGGGCCAACGGGGCGGGCAAGACGACGACTCTACGCACTATCTGTGCGCTGCTTAAGCCGGCCACGGGCAGGATTACGTTCGCAGGCAAAGACATCGTGGGAATGCGCCCGGAAGCGGTCGTGCGCCTGGGCATCACGCAGGTTCCCGAGGGCCGCCAGTTGTTCGGCCCGCTGTCGGTGCGCGACAATTTATTGCTGGGAGCATATACACGGCTCTGTGCGGGCCGCAAAGCCGAGGTCTTGGAGGACATCGAGCGGATTTTCGAGCTATTCCCCATCCTGGGAGAACGGGCCGGCCAGCGCAGCGGCAGCCTCTCGGGTGGTGAACAACAGATGCTGGCGATAGGTCGGGCGCTGATGGCCCGGCCCCGGCTGCTGATATTGGATGAGCCTTGCCTGGGGCTGGCACCGCTGGTCGCCCGTCAGATCATCCACACCATTTCGCAGTTGCGCTCGCAAGGCACGACTATCTTGCTGGTGGAGCAGAATGCCCGCGCGGCGCTGAGCATCGCCGACCGCGGCTATGTCATGGAAACCGGCAAGGTGGTATTGGAAGGCTCCGCCGAGGAATTGCTGAGGAACCGCGAGGTGCGGCGAGCGTACCTGGGCAAGGACTATGAGGAGGTGTGAGCGATGAATGTCCCTGATGTTTACAGCCCGCAACAGGAGATGATGCCCCGCGAGGAGTTGCTGCAACTACAGCTTGAACGCCTGCAGGCAACCATTAATCGCGCCTACAAGAACGTCCCCTTCTACCGGCGCCGCCTCGAGGAGGCCGGGCTGCAGCCGGAGGATTTCCAGAACCTCGACGACCTGTCCAAGCTGCCGTTGACCACCAAGCAGGACCTGCGGGATGCCTATCCTTATGACATGGTCGCCGTGCCGCTGCGCGAGGTGGTTCGCTTCCATCTGTCTTCGGGGACAACGGGCCCGCCGACGGTAATCGCCTACACCGCCAACGACCTGCGACATTGGACCGAGACTGTAGCGCGCAACCTCATGGCGGCGGGCGTGCGCCGCGATGATGTGGTGCAGATCTTTTTCGGCTACGGGCTGTTTTCCGGCGGCTTCGGCCTCCACCAGGGGGCGGAGGCAATCGGTGCCACCGTGCTGCCGGTCTCCAGCGCCGAGCTGGTCCAGCAGGTCCAGATCATGCAGGATTTCCGCAGCACCGTGCTCGTCGGCATGCCCTCGTACGCCCTGGCCATCGCCGAGGCCATGGAGCAACAGGGCATCGATCCCAACTCCCTGCACCTGCGCGTCGGCTTGTTCGGTGCCGAGCCGTGGAGCGAAAAGACGCGGGCGGAGATAGAAAGCCGCTTGTATATCCACGCCTATGATATCTACGGGCTGAGCGAAATGGGCGGGCCGGGGGTGGCCGGCGAATGCGTCGAACGCAACGGCCTGCACCTGGCCGAGGACCACTTCCTGGTGGAGGTGATTGACCCAAGCAGCGGTGAAACGCTCCCGCCGGGCCACGAAGGCGAATTGGTCTTTACGACCCTCACCCGCGAAGCGCTCCCCTTGCTGCGCTATCGCTCCGGTGACATCTCGCGGATTGATACCTCCCCGTGCCCGTGCGGGCGCACGCTGGCGCGGATGGCGCGCGTGTTCCGGCGCACCGATGACATGGTGATAATTCACGGCATCAACGTCTTTCCCGCGGACGTGGCCGAGGTCTTGGCCGAATTCCCGGAGGTGGGCAAGAATTTCCAGTTGCTGGTGGACCGCCGCGCGGGGCACGACGAACTGGAAATCCGCGTGGAACTGACGCAATTACCATCCGACATTGCGCACCGCTTGCTGCAGATCAGGGATCAAATCGCCGCGCGGCTTCGGCAGACGCTGGGCTTTGACTTCAAGTTATCGCTGGTGGAACCGCGTAGCCTGCGGGTGAACGGCAAGCCTTTGCCGCGGGTGGTAGACCGGCGTAACGGATAATCCGCGCGCCCGGGACGGGGCGTAGTGAAGCACAAAGGTACAATATCAGGGTTGCATTGCTGGTTATCTATTGCTATACTTGAAGGCGGTATGGCGGCGACTGTGTCGCTGCTGCGGTGTTCAGCCGCTAGGGTGCGTGCGGACAGCAATACAAGTACGTCCATAGTACTAGCCTGCTCGATGGTACCGGCGGGAGAGCCGGCAGATGCGTGGAGACGCACAGAGGGGCGCAAGTTTTGTTGCGTGGCTCTTTTGTTTTTTGGCTGCCGGCCCCTTCGATGTGAGGGGGTTGCAAATAAAAAAGGGAGGAAAAGTGTAAATGAGAGCATGGATGCTGGTACTAGCGGCCGGGATTCTGCTGATAGCAGTCAGTGGCATCCAGGCAACTGCCGCAGGCGACAGGCCCGCATGGTACGATCAGATCTCAATCAGCGGTTACTTCCAGAACCGCTACGAGGCACGGCAGGATACAGTCGACGACTTCTTCATGCGTCGGCTGTACGTCAACCTCGTCGGCAGGCTTAACGACCGCACTACCGCGGTGGTGGTATTCGGCCGCGTCGGCCCCGAGGACCCCAACATCGACCTGTCCTGTGCGTTCGTGGACTACCAGGTCAACGACGAGTGGATGGTACGCGTCGGCCAGGTACCCACCAACTTCGGCTGGGACACGGCCGAGAGCAGTTCCAAGCGCCTACCGCTGGAGCGTTTCGTGGGCGCTGAGGGCATTCCTACCCGCCCAGGGCGGCCGGGCATTCGTGGAATGTACTTTGCCGGGCCGTGGGACCGCGGCATTTACCTGATCCGTAAGCCGGTCAACAACGCTCCGAAAATTATCTTCGGCGTTGTCAACGGCAACTTCCGCAACACCGATGACAACAACAACAAGACTGTGAGCATCGACATCAAGTGGAGCCAGCCCTGGGGGCAGTGCGGCATCAGTTGGATGGACGGCAAGTTCGGGCCCAGCCCCAACCCGGCGGACCGCGATGCGATTGACATCTACTTCCACACCGACCCCGGCTCGTGGGGCTTCCAGGGCGAGTACCTCGACGGCAGCCTCATGGGTCACGACATTGACGGCTGGTACCTGCAGGCCGCCTACCAGAAGGATGCCGCCACCCCGTTTGTTCGCTACGAGGTCTTCGATCCGAACAAGAGTGCCAGTGGCGACACCTACACCGGCTTGCACATAGGCTGTGCTTACCAGTTGGACAAGCACAACGAGATTACGGTGGAGTGGGTGGACGCAGACCAGTGCTGCACCGACTACGGCCAGTTCGGTTTGCAGTGGCAACTGGCTTACTAGCCTGCTACTGCGCTCGTCAGAGCCGGCCCGGCCCTCATTGGCCGGGCTCTTGTACCATAGTCTGGGAGGGTACAACTTTGTCCGGTTGCAGGGAGGACAATTGCCTGCGTGTGGAGAAACGGTGTTACCGCAAACCGGCCGGTCAATGCTGACCGGCCGCGCATATGCCCCGACGTAGCACTACAGTCCATCGCGAAGGCAGGCTGACATGGAGCAACGACAATTGCTGTCGGGAAACGAGGCGATAGCGCGCGGGGCCTGGGAGGCGGGTTGCGGGTTCGGCAGCGGCTATCCGGGCACCCCGTCATCGGAGATACTTCCCGCCCTGGCCGAGCTGGGTGATTGCTACACCGAGTGGTCGGTCAATGAAAAGTGCGCCCTGGAGGCGGCCGCCGGCGCGGCGATAGTGGGGGCACGCTGCCTTGTCACCATGAAACACGTGGGGCTGAACGTGGCGGCGGATCCCTTGTTCACCCTCGCATACACCGGTATCAACGGCGGGCTAGTGGTGGTCTCGGCCGACGACCCCTCCATGCACAGTTCGCAGAATGAGCAGGACAACCGCCACTACGCACGGGCTGCGAAGGTTCCGATGCTGGAGCCTGCTTCCTCGCAAGAGGCCCTCGATTTCACCAAGCTGGCCTTCGAGATAAGCGAGCGGTTCGACACGCCGGTGCTGCTGCGGGTTACCACGCGCATCTGCCATTCCCACGGCGTGGTGAGCGTCGGCGAGCGCAGCGTCAAGCAGCCGGCTTGCCCGCCGCAGCCCCAGGTTGCCAAGTATGTCATGTTGCCGGTGCATGCCCGACAGCGCCGCGCGCTGATGGCGCAACGGGTGGCAAGCCTGCGCCGCTACGTCGAGAGCGCGCAGGTCAACCGCCGCGAGGCCGGCGACCCGGCCGTGGGCATCATCTCCGCCGGTGTCGCCTACCAGTATGCCAAGGAAGTCTGTCCGGGGGCCTCGTTCCTCAAGCTGGGCATGACCTGGCCGCTGCCGGAGCAGATGATCCGCGACTTCGCCGCCTCAGTGCAGAAACTGTATGTAATCGAGGAGCTTGACCCGTACCTCGCCGAGCAGGTGCAGGCGATGGGAGTGGCTGTCACGCCTCTGCCTGAGAGCCTGCAAGAGGGGGAATTGAACCCTGAACGCGTGAAAGCGGCACTGGAAGGCAGCCCGCCCGGCCCGCAATCTGCTCCCGACCTGCCGGCGCGACCGCCCCAACTATGTCCCGGCTGCCCGCATCGCGGTGTCTTCATGGCCTTGCACAGGCTCAGGCTCTTTGTCACCGGCGACATCGGCTGCTACACCCTGGGGGCCTTGCCTCCGTTGCAGGCTCTCCACACCTGCATGTGCATGGGAGCGGGGGTAGGCCAGATTCACGGCATCAACCAGGCGTGCGGGGCGGGCCAGCGCGCCGTTGCCGTCATCGGCGATTCCACATTCGTCCACAGCGGCATCACCAACCTGATCAACATCTTCTATAACAACAGCCCTTCTGTTGTCATCATCCTGGACAATGCCACGACGGCGATGACCGGCGGCCAAGATCATCCCGGGACCGGCCGCACGCTACACGGTGGCCCCGGTCGCAAGCTGGACCTTGCGGCGCTGTGTCAGGGCATCGGCATCCGCCACGTGCAGACCGTAGACCCCTATGACTTCAAGCAGACGCAGGCTGCGATCAAGGCCGCCGTCGAGCGCGATGAGCCGTCGGTCATCATTGCATCCCGTCCCTGCGTGTTGCTTTCGCGGCAACGCGGCCGGCCATTTGTCGTGGACGAGGAGAGCTGCACGCAGTGCGGAGTATGCCTGCAGGTCGGCTGCCCGGCCATCATCTCCAGCCCCACTGCGGCAGGTCGCAGGCAACCGCAGATTGATCCGTTGCTGTGTTCGGGGTGCGGGCTTTGCGCCCAGGTCTGTCCGCAAGATGCAATCAGGCAAGCAGGTGATACCGCGTGACTACCAACGTACTGATGGCGGGTGTGGGCGGCCAAGGGGTTGTCACGGCCAGCGCCGTTGTGGCTCGTGCCGCGCTGCTGGCCGGCTGGGAGGTGAAGAAGAGCGAGATTCACGGCATGTCGCAGCGCGGCGGCAGCGTGGTCAGCCACGTGCGTCTGGCCCCCGACGGCGAGATCTTCTCCCCCATCATCCCGGCCGGCGAAGTTGACCTGCTCATTGGCTTCGAACTGCTGGAGACGCTGCGTGCGCTTTCGTATGCCCGGCGCGGGGCGCATATCATCGTCGATCCACGACGGATTCCGCCGGCTCCGGTCTCCTTGGGCCTGGCGGAGTATCCGGATGATGCACTGCAACGCATCCAGGAAGGCGATTACCAGGTGCATGTAGCGGCCGGCACCACGGTCGCTGCCCAACTGGGCGAAGTCCGCGCGGCTAACAGTGTACTGCTGGGGGCGGCCTCAAGGCTGCTGCCCTTGCCCGCAGAAGCCTGGCAGCAAGCCCTGCGCCTGACACTGAAGGCCTCGATAGTGCAGGTCAACCTGGAGGCGTTCAACCGCGGGAGGGAATTCGTGCCCCAGCCGGCGGGCTGACGGCATTGCGATGTGAGGCGGAAAGTGGTAACTTATATCGTGTGACGGTTACGTCTGAAGCCAGGGAGGGTTGAACATGATTTGGGACCCCAAGCACGAATGCATGGACATCGAGGAGCGGCGGGCGCTGCAGTTACGGCGGCTGCGCGAACAGGTTGCCCGCCTGTGGGTGAACGTGCCCTTCTACCGGCAGAAATGGGAAGCGGCCGGGGTGACGCCCGACGACCTGCAAAGCCTGGATGACTTGCGGCGATTCCCGTTTACGGAAAAGGATGACTTGCGCAAGACTTATCCTTTTGGAATGTTCGCCACGCCGCTGGAGGAAGTAGTGCGCATTCACGCTTCGTCCGGCACCACCGGCAAGCCCATCGTGGTGGGGTACTGCAAGTCCGACGTCACTGATATCTGGGCCGAGACGATAGCACGCACTATTTGCTGCGGCGGCGGCACGTCGCAGGATATCTTGCACAATGCCTACGGCTACGGGTTGTTCACTGGCGGACTGGGCGTCCATTACGGCGGGGAGCTACTCGGTTGCACGGTTGTGCCGATGTCAGCAGGCAACACGCAGCGCCAACTGATGATGATGTGCGACCTGGGCGCCACCATCCTGGCTAGTACCCCCTCTTACGCCCTGACCATTGCCGACGCTGCCGAGGAGATGGGGTTGGGGCCTGACGATATTCCGCTCAAGGCCGGGCTTTTCGGGGCGGAGCCGTGGAGCGAGGGCTCCCGCCAGGTGGTGGAGGAAAAGCTAGGTATCTCGGCTCACGACATCTACGGGCTGACCGAGATTATCGGCCCCGGCGTGGCGGCCGAGTGCGAGGTCAAGGGCATGATGCACGTCTTCGACGACCACTTCCTGCCGGAAATCATAGACCCCGAAACCGGCGAGGTGCTCCCGGACGGCGAAACCGGCGAACTGGTGTTCACCACACTGACCAAGCGCGCGTTCCCCGTGATTCGCTTCCGGACCAGGGACATCACGTCGCTGACACATGAGCCATGCCCGTGCGGGCGGACTCACGCACGCATTGCACGCATCACCGGCCGCACCGACGACATGCTGATTATCCGCGGCGTGAACGTCTTCCCCAGCCAGATAGAAGATGTTCTTACTTCGTTCGCCGAGATTGAGCCGCAGTATCAACTGGTGCTGACGCGTAAGGGGCGTCTGGATCAGCTCGAGGTACAAGTCGAGGTTGCGCCTCGCTTTTTCTCCGATACCATCGGGGGCCTGGAGCAACTCGAACAGCGGATTACCGAGAAGCTGTATTCCACGCTCGGCATCTCCGTTACCGTGAGGTTGGTTGAGCCCAAGACCATCGAGCGCAGCATCGGAAAGGCCAAGCGCATCATCGATCTGCGCGAGGAGGAGTGACACGGCATGTCCAACAGCGATAAGATCGTTCAACAGGTTTCCGTGTTTCTCGAAAACAAGTCCGGCCGCCTGGCGGAGGTGTGCAGTACCCTGGGCGACAACGGTATCAACATCCGGGCGCTGTCGGTGGCGGACACCTCGGACTTCGGCATCCTGCGGCTGATCGTGGATGTTCCCGATCGCGCCACCGAACTGCTGCAGCAAGCGGGGTTTTCAGTGGGCGCTACTTCCGTGATCGCCCTGGAGGTGCCCGACCGGCCCGGGGGCCTGGCGGCGGTGCTCAAAACCCTCCAAGCCGGCGAGGTCAACGTCGAGTACATGTACGCCTTCGTCGGAACCCACGGAGGCGAGGCGGTAGTCATCTTCCGGGTGGCGGACGAGGTGCTCGATCACACTATCGAGTTGCTGCAAAACGCGCAAATCCCCATCCTGCCTGCCTCCGAGGTTTACGCGTTGTAAGTCTGCCGACAACTACGGCCAGAGTGGCCGGCGGCTTCAACTTCGCCCGTCAGCTCCCAGCCGGCGGCGGCCGGTTGCTTGCTTGGCTGACGGCCGACAGCAGCCTCCGCGGCGCCATCCGTAGCAGCTAGCCCTCATCGGCCGGCGGGAAGTCCACCACATAGACTTGCCGGTTGCCCTCGTGCGCGGAGTCGAAGCATATCTTGCGGCCGTCGCGGCTCCAGCGGGGATGCAGGTCGCAGCGGATTTCGTCCCTCAGTTGCGGCGGCGAGTAGAAAGCACCCAGGTCTACCCGTCGGTTGGTGGCGGGATGATAAGCAATCAAAGTGCGGTTGCCCGCGGCATCAGGGTAGGTATCCGTCAGGACCCAGCGGCCATCGGGCGAGTACGAGCAATGCCCGTCGCAATCAATAACACCCTCCCCGATCACTTCAAACTCGCTTGAGCGGTCGGTAAACATGTAGAAGTGGTCGCCGCGGCCGGCGACGCGCGCCCACGCCAGGACCTTGCTCACCCCGCACCAGTCGAAATGGGAGACCAGTTCCGGCCCAGCCAGGCAGCAGATGTCGCTGCCCTCGGGGTTGGCCGTGTACAGGCGGTGGGCACGAAACTTTTCCCGCGGCCCCTTCCAGCGGTGCAGGAAGATGAAGCGACTGCCCTCGGGGTTAAAGAGCAAGTGGTTGAACCAGTGCTGCGCTCCGTCCATGCTTGCAATCGGGTCACGTGCCGCCATGTCAGCCAGCGAGATAACCAGCTCGCAGCGGCCGGTGTGCAGATTCAGCCGCCAGATGCCGTCTTCATCGGGATGTGGGTCATCAGCCCACGGGTCGGGTGCGCCGGCATAACCGTAGCCGGGCCGCGTACGGTGCACGCGGGCGAAGTTCAGTGTCATTGCCTGCCCGCCGTCGGGAGCCACCGTGTAGATGGGGTGGCCGATTGCCCGCCTCTTGCCCGTGTGCACATCCAATATGACCGACACGAACTGCCCGTCTTGCAGGTAATTGTAGATTATCAGGCGGTCGGCGGCGTTCGGCATCCACTGCAGGCGGCAGCCCTGCTGCCAGTTCCACGCCCGCGTCGTGGCCAGGGGGTGAAATGAGCAGTTGTCCTGCAGGTCAACAAGGCCTACGGTTGCCGCATCCTGCGCCGACGGGGGGCGATCCATGAACGCAGTCTCAAGCACCAGCAGAAACCTGCCGGTTGCATCCCACGGGCAGAGGTCATAGTAGCCGAAGAAGTGGTGTGCGGGGCCCCGCGTCACCGCGGACACCTGCGGCGTGGCATGCATGATGGTTCACCTCTTGCGGATCCACAATCCTGTTGCGGGCGGCCGGCTTCGTGCCTGTCTTGCTACAGTTCGACCGCCTCGCCGCTGTCAGCGGCCTGCACGATGGCGCACAGCAGCTTTGTCATCGCCAGCCCATCATCGCCGGTAATCAGCGGCTGCTTGTCGTCCCGCACGCACTCGACGAAGTGGCAGATGGCGCTGTACACAAAGCCCCAAGGGCGTCCGAGTATCTCGCCCATCAGCGGTGTGCCAATGCTGAGCCTGCTTTCCTCGTTCGTTTGGCTGGCCACGATGTAGGAGGGCTGGATGGAGTCAACGTTGGCGTATCCGTGGGTGCAGATGAGTTCAAACTTGGAATCCACCACCCAGGGCAAGGAGTTAGGCATTATCCAGCAGGACTCGAAGTTGCCCACCAGGCCGCTTTCGAACTCCACTGTCGCCTGGTAAAAGTCCGGGGTATCAATGCCCATCTCAGAGAGCACTCGCGACCTGCACACTGCCGTCACCCGCTTGGCTTCGCAGCCTGCATACCAGCGCGCGATATCCAGCCGATGGTTCATTATCCAAAATGGCAGCTTGGTGTTGCCCGCCCATGCCAGCATCTTGGTGGGCACGTAGATGGTGTTGTTCAAGCGCGCGTAGATGTACAGCGGCTCCCCCAGTTCGCCGGCGTCGAGCGCTGCCTTGGTCTGCGCGAATCCCGGCATCCAGCGGTTGCTCCAGTTCACCATCAACTTGGTACCCGCCCGGCGCCATGCCTGGCATATCGCCTCGGCGTCCGGCACGCTGGTGGCCATGGGCTTTTCCAGCAGCACGTGCTTGCCCGCGGCAAACGCCGCCTCGGCCACCTCGCGGTGCAGATGGTCGGGCAGCACCAGGGAAACAGCCTCAATATCCGCCTCCTGCAGCATCTGGCTATAGCTGGTGAACGTTTGCGGCACGCAGTACTGCTGCGCCCGCTGGGCCAGGAGTTCCTCGTTCGTATCACAGATGGCCACCAGTTCCGCATCAGCACATGCCGCGTATGACTTGAGGTGATTTTCCCCGTGCGTGCCTACGCCGATGACGCCTACCTTCACCTTCTTGCTCATCAGCAACACCTCTTGCTATGGATACTGTAATCCTCTGTCATCGTACCTGCATCGTAGCATTCGGCGTTGCCAGGCGGCAGACCTCCACCACGCACGCAGCAGGTTCCACGCCCCCAGGCGGCGAAATCTATTCAGGATATAGTCAACCACCAGGCCGCCGGAATTGTTGCCCGACATGGCGCGGACACCGGGGGCGCCGTGAGGGTACAAGGAGGGACCAACCCGTGGAATGTCGCATACTGGGCCGCACAGGCTTGAAGGTTACGGCCATAGGTTACGGGGCGATAAAGCTCCCGCACATCAGCAGGGAGCAGGCTGCCGAATGCCTCAACAAGGCGCTTGACTTAGGCATCAACTTCATTGACACGTCGCGCGGCTACAGCGACAGCGAAACGAAGATCGGCCACGCCCTCAAGGCCCGCCGCCGCGAGTATTACCTGGCGACAAAGACCGACGGGCGCGATTATGACTCCGCGATGGCGGAGTTGGAGACCAGCCTGCGGGAACTGCAGACTGATTACCTGGACCTGTGGCAACTGCACAGCATCAGCAACAAGGACCGCTGGCGGCAAGTGACCGCCCGCGACGGCGCAGTAAAAGCCCTGCACAAGGTGCGTGAGGAGGGCGTGGTTCGCCACGTGGGCATCACCATCCACCGGGACCTCGATGTCATGAAAGAAGCCATCGCCAGCGGCGAGTTCGAGACCATCATGCTGGTCTACAACCCCCTGGATTCGGAGAACGTAGCCGGCATCTTGCCCCTGGCCAAGCAGCAGGGAATGGGCACCATCATCATGAAGGCACTGTCCGGGGGGCAGATAGCATATCCCAAGCAGGCGCGCCGTGCGGGCCTGGGTGGGCCGGATGCGCTGGTTGCCGGGGCGTTGCGCTGGGTACTGAGCGACGAAAACGTAGATTGCGTGATACCGGGCATGCAGGCCGTGCACGAGGTGGAGGAAAACTTCGCCCTCATCAACCCCTTCGTTCCCATAACCGACGATGAGCGCCGCGAGTTCATCGCCCGGCTGGGCGAGCTGCGCGGGGAGTACCGGTACGGCCAGCGCTGCCTGAGCTGCGGTTATTGCCAGCCATGCCCCCAGGGTGTAAACATTCCGGTTATCCTGCACGCAGCCACCATAGTGCAAAGTTATCCTGATGACCTCAAGTACCTAGGGTACCAGATGTACCGCGAGCTGCAGGTAGGGGCCGAGGCATGCATACAGTGCGGGCAATGCCTGGAGGAGTGCCCGGCCGAGCTGCCCATCCCCGACCTGCTGAGCGAGGCGGCCAAGCTGCTTGCTTCATGACATAATCATGTCCCGCCGTGCGGCCGCGGTCGAGCCGGCGTGTCGGCGGGGCATCAAGTTGCAGTGTTTATGCCCCGCTGCGCTACGGGGATTTCCACAAACCAGCGCACCTGCGCCCAGTCCCTGCGGCCCTCCTGCGCCTGACGGATATCCTCGCCTAGTTGCAGCACAAACTCGTAAAGCACCGACAGGTCGCGCAGGTACGAGGGCACCATGTAATGAGGCTTGTTGGCTTCGATGATGCGCATCGCCTCCAGCACAGCCGCGCGTGCTCGCTCCACCAGCTCCGCGAGCACCGACCCACCGGGGGCGGTCGCTGCAGCAGATGGACCGCGGGCCAGCTTATCCACCGCCTCCTTGACTTGCAGCAGGCTGGCAAAGTAGACGCCATAGGCCTCAATGCGCGCCGCCTCGGCAAGCAAGTTGCGGGCCAGTTCGCCGCTGCGGTCGGCCAGTAGGTCGCGGGCCCGAGCCCCGGCGTGGGCAATAAACTCCAGTGCTTCGCGCCGGCCGGTCAACTGCTCCAGGGGCTCCTGCGGGTAGTGCCGCGGATAAGGCTTGTTGGGGCGCGGGTAGGTGTAGGTGTAATAGTTGAGCACCCCGTAGCCGGCCGTCGCCGCCGCACGGTCAAGCCACCGCACCGCCTCCAGCACCTCGTCATCAGCCCGTACCTGTGCCCACTTCTCCTCGAACCGGTGGACCGGTCCTGCCCCGCGGAAATTCCAGGCATATTCGGCCAGGATATCAAATTCACGCCCCCACGCAGCATCGAACACCGAGTACGAGACCGCGCCTTCCGCTCCCTCGGCATGTGCCATCTCCAGCATCAGGGCGATGTTGTGGACATAAGGGTTATAGCGTGCCCAGTTGAAGTAGCAGGTCATCGGCTTTACCCATGCCCTCAGTCCGCGCCCGATCCGCGGATGCACCTTGGGGTCGATCCTGTCGTTGTCATACCACCACCAGTCCACGATGACATGCTCGTAGAGGCCTTCCTCCCGCAGCCGCTGGATGAACGTCTCATCGAGGGCATCCATGTGGCGGGTGAACTGGTCATTGTACAACACCACGTCCTTCACGCCGCAGTTCACCAGGTGGCGGGCCAGCGTGATAACCCACTCCTGGAGCATCTTCTCCCTGGGATGCTTGCTGCAGCGCGGGCACTGGCAGAAATCCTCCCACACCTCGTCCATCTGGATGTGGAATATCTCCACGCCGTGGGGCTGGAAGTATTTCTTGAAGATATGCTCATACCAGCCGGTCACGAACTCCCTCGTCTTCGGCTCGCTGAGGCAATAGCCCGTTCCCCGGGGATTGCCCTGGGCATCGCGGGCCGAAATCTCCGGCAGCAAGCGCGGAATGAGGGTGTTGTGCCCCAGGCTGTTGACAAACGGCACCACGGTCACACCCTGCTCGCGCCCGTAGGCCACGATCTCACCCAAGAAATCCTCCTCGAAGATGCGCGGCAGGTACGTCAGCTCCTGCCATTGTTCATTGGTCGGCGAGTACCAACGTATGGTCCACTCGCGGCGCAACTGCGGGTGATCGGGCACCGGCGTCATTATCCATTCGGTGATGCGCCCGTCGTACTGCACGCACCAACATCCGTACAGGCCGATGCCCATGGTGTTCATCTTGCGCTCCGCCAGGTAATCGATGACCGCGCGCCAATCATCGAGTGTCATCAGGTCCGGCCCCCACTTGTTCTCCACGAAGATGCCGCGGGTGGACAGGGTCGGCCAATCCACCACCGTAGCCGCCGGGATGGTGCTGTGGGGCGGTACGGCAGCCAGGATCGCGCCCAATGTCTTAATGCCCCACCGTGCTCCCTGCAAGGTCCGCGCCGTCAGCCTCGCCTCCCTGGGGTTTATCTCCAGTGCGTACGCTTCCGGCCATGCGGTCTGGGGAGCCTGGGAGGGCGCAAACTCAGCGTCCAGGCGGACTGTGACCCGGTAGTCGCCCTCACCGAATGTAGTCAGCAACTGCCGGCCAAGGCTGCGCACATCCTCATCGGCCTCAAGCGAAATGCCCGCCGGGCGCTCGACTGTACCGCGGCGCAATCTCACTATCTGCGGCTCCGGAATCAGGTGCGGGAAGCGGGCCGCGGAGGCAGCCGTCGGCGGGCTTGAAATCGGCGTGTGGTTCATGTTCATTCACATCTCCTCCTGGCTGTGTGTGAAACTCGTCGCTGCCCTGCTTTCCTATAGTTGCCCCTCGCGCCACTTGCGCAGAACCTCCGTTGCCACCTTGCCGCTGAACTGGTGGCCGCCGTTGAACTCCTCGATGAACAGCCTATCCAGCGCGCCGGCCGCTCTATACGCCCTGCGGATGCGCTCTAGGCCGCGGGTCGCCCACACTCGCGGAATCAACGGGTCCTGCAATCCAATTTCAATGACCATCGGGCGCGGCGCGATGAGGGAGAATATCTCCGGGGTGTCGCCATACTGGAGCAGGCCGGGGATTAACTGCGCCCCGCACTGAACGAGCGCCTGGTAACGCTCCTGGAACAGGTTCATACAGCCCGAGGGCACGGCGACCTTCACCCTCTCGTCCATGGCGGCAATCATCATCGTCATCCGCCCCCCAAGCGAGAGGCCGGCTGCTCCCAGCATCTGCTCATCCACGTATTCCAGCCCGGCCAGTACGTCCAATGCAGCCTGCAGGTCCAACACGTGCAAGCCCACCACAGTCATGCCCAGCAGCGTGGCACACATGTAGTTGCGCGGGCAATAGTCCACGCGCGGCCCCGGGTAGCCGGGGCGGCGTTCACCGAAACCCCGCAGGTCGGGCGCCAAGACCACGTAACCCTGCTCGGCAAACATCTGCCCATAGTTATACCTTGTCTGCTCGACTTCGGTCTTTCGCTCGGGGGTGTCGACAATTCCCACCACGCTGTCCTTGCCGAAATGTCCGTGGCCATGAATGCACAGCAGCCCCGGCCGTTTCTCACCGCCCCGGATGTCCTTGGGCACCAGCAGGTAGGCCGGCACCCACACCTCCGCCTCGGTCTGGTACATGACCCTGTGCCGCACATACGAGCCACAGTCCACCTCCTCCTGGAACTGCAGGCACAGCTCGGCACGCGGGGGAATGTTACACAGCAGCACAGTCAATATCTTGCGGAACTCATCCTGCCATGCCTGCAGCTCTTCGGGCGTCGAGCCGTCAAACAGCATCTGCGGGCGGGCCTGGTCAATCAATTGCGAAAGGTCGTCTTCAAATGACAAGGGTCGCACCTTGAGCACTCCTTCCACGCACCTGGCTTGCTTCGCCTGTTGCAGCGAAGTTGTGTCCATGAACGGTTGGGCGCGGGCCGGCGTTATGTCGGCCGCATCCCGAAATCACGCCAGCCGGCATCGAGGTGAATTCGCGGCATCTCGAACTCGAAGTACCAGCGAATGCTTATCGGCTCATGCCCCGGTTCCATGTAGGCGTAAAACAGCGCCGACCGCCCCGTCACTTCCTCCACTACCCCCATGGGCGTTATCTCCGAAAACATGGCGGGGTCCTCTTCTATTTCGATGTAGCGTAGCAGATCCGCTTCGTATTTCTCCGCCTCGTTGGGCCGCAGCGAGGCCAAGTCTACCTGTTCATGTTCGTTCCACATCGGCAGCGCTGCGTCCGGCTCTTCGGCCCCTGCGTCACAGTGCACCCACACCGGCGTACTCCACGCATACTCTCCGTCCACCTGGCGCAGTCGCACGTAGTAAGCAGTGTCACGTAACGGCTGCCGGTCCACGTAGCTGAGCGCGATGTCCAAGTCATCGGGATACCATGACTTCAAGCAGCGGTCGCCACGGATGAGGTCCACCCTTTGCACCTTGGCGCACGCGTGGGCGGTTATGCGGATCTCCACCTCGTCGCGGGCCTCGATCTCGCTGCCCGCAGCGTGCCCGTTGACCAGCAGCTGCAGGATGATACGTGCTCCGGTCGTAGCGTAGGTCCGCCGCTGGTTGATGGCTTGCCAGATTGCATTGCGCTCGCATTGCTCGGCCCACACCGCCGCCAGCGGCCCGGTGCCGAAGCCGGTGTCGCGGATGTTGAGTTGCAGGAAACGGCCCCTGAACAGGTGTGCCGCCATCGGCCCGCCCACCACCGGCAGATGGGTGTCGCCGGAGCCGATTATGGCCGGCCGGTAGTCGTAGTCGAGCGCTCGCTGCAGGACCCACTCAAAGCTCCCGTGCCCGCTGGCGACTTCTAACAGCCTTTCGCGCGGTGGCCGGTATGCCGCCCAATCCGGCGGCCCTCCGCCCACGTGACATTCCAGAATCACGTCATCACGTTCGCCGTACTCTGCAAACAGCTCGTCAATCGGCGTCCAGGTTGATATGTAGCCGTCTGACCACTGCTGGAAAATCACGTTGCGGTCGCCGCCACGGCCGGGATGTGCTTCGTAAGCCAGGAACGGCACATACTTGCCAGGCTCGTCGTTGTCCAGGTAAGCCTGCTGGCACGCCTGCCAGATTTCGGGCTCCTCTTCCTGGTCCGGCGGCACCATCGGCCCCGGCGCAGCGAAATCAAGGCGTCCTATCCTCCTGGCCTGCCGGTGCCGCGCGGCCGGATGCACCTTGAAGCTGGGCTCGTCCATGAACGCCAAGTTGATGTCTCCCCACGTGTGGCAGTGCAGGTCGCCCCACAGCAGGCGCCGGGTCGGGGATGGCTCACATACTATGGGGTTGCTCAGCGCCTGCAGGTTGTTTGCCCGGTCCACCGCGGTTATGCGATACACCCCGGGGCGGGTGATCTGTACTGTCTCAATGATTATTACGCCCTCATCCTGGGGACGGAATTGCACGCGGTCCGGCAGCCCCGTCACCTCCGGAGGTGCGCAGAGGGCGACTTCTCCCTCGTACTGCGCACACACGTTGCGGTGAGGGTCAAAGGCGACGATGTGCACGGCAAACTGCTCCGCCGGCTCCACGACCGACGGTCCCAGCACGCGCAGCAGGTCAGCACGCGGCTCTGAGGTGATGGTCACCCGCACGGGGCTGGCGGCAAGCTCTCGATACGTCCCGCTGCCGTCGCGATCAACCGCCGCACACAGCCGTGCCACAGTCGTCGAATCATACACCTCGCTGCCCGGCCCGCCCTGGCGGCGGTCCCCCACTCGGACGGTGATCTTGTCGCCCGGCTGTAGCGTTCCCTGCTCCACTAATACCTGGGCAAACCCCGGCTTGTGGCTCTGGTCGGCGGTATTGACCACCAGCCGCAGCCGGGCCTTGGTATCGGCCTGGAGGGTGACGAAATCCCGGCCTTGGGGGTTGTAATCCTGTGTGCGATGCCCCAGTAAGAAGCCACGTCGCTGGAACAGGAACCCGCCGCCCGCTGCTACCTCGCGGGCCACTGTCACCGTCAATTCCCACGTCCCGACCTTCCCCGCCGGCAACTCGAACGAGCTGCCGGCGGCGACCGACCCGTCAGCGCCGCGGAAGACAACCTGGAAATCATCCGGCTCGGCTCCTGCCACCGGTTCAATGCGAATGGAAACTCGTTCCCGGGCAACTCCGGCCATACAGTTACCTCCCTGCCCTCGGCCCCAGCCAAGGCTTGGAGCATAATCCTCGGCCCCGCACATGCTCATGATTATGCAGTCCACGCTGTCAAGTGCTCCCTCTATCTTCCTTGCCGCCTGGGTCGAATCCTGTCTGCAGCTAGCAGAACATGCCTCTGGACCGCGCGAAAATTATTCTGATACTACTTGCCCCGGTAGCAGGTTACCGGTGGAAAGTCACGAAACATTTTCGGGATTATCCAAGCAGGAGGC
>JALGVG010000220.1 GCA_029819875.1 Candidatus Zipacnadia bacterium
GGTGACCACCAACGGATGTGGCCAACAAGAGGCGGTTGTATGCCTGACTCGCCGCCAACCTGCCCTACGGCAGCCGATGGTTTCAAAAACGGGAAGTTATTTCTTTATGAACCCAAAGACCTCCGAGGTCTCTGAGACCTCAGAGGTCTAAAAGCGCAGGATGAACGGATTGGCAAGCGCTATGCGGTTGGTCACTTATCCCTCAGTTGACTCCTGCGACTCTGAAATCCGAGTCAGAAACTCTGCCGCCCGCAAGATGCGGGTACTCTCTATGGCTTGCCTCGCCATAGCAGCCCCGATATCATGATATTGGTGTCATAAACAACAGGTTGGGCCCGTAGAATGAACGGTTGGCAAACACGTGGGATCAGCCGATAAAATCCGTTCATCCTGCCAATCCGCTGTCCTCCTCAGGTGTGCGCCGCGTCCATTCCTCGCGGGGGCCGACGTCACGATCCAGCAGCAAACGGTGCAACAACACCCGTCGCCGCGCTGCGGGCTCCACGGGCAGCGGCAGGTGGTTGGCCTCCAATCGCTTGAGCAGCGCAATGAGCAGCATCACCGCACAGGCCACAATCACCGCTGGTGGGCGGCCCAGCAGCCAGGCGAACACCGGCAGGGTGACCAGTCCAACCAGCGCGCCAACCGCCGTCAAGTGCGCCAGACGGCCAACAGCCAGCCAGCCTAAAAAATACACCGCGCCGGGGAAAAATGTTACCGCCAGCGTACCCAGCCAGGCCGCAAGCCCGCGCCCGCCGCTGAAGCCGAGGTAAAGCGACCAACTGTGACCGACGACGGCGGCCAACCCCGTCGCCAATGCCACCGGCAAGCCAAATCCCAAACGCAGTGCCAGCCACACCGCCAGTACTGCTTTGAGCACATCACCCAGCCCGGCCACCACCGTTGCCCAGGTGCCCAACCACACGCCCACGTTCGAGCCGCCTACATTCCCGCTGCCGTACCGCCGCAGGTCAATCCCTCTGACTGCGCGTGCCAGCAAGTAGGCGCAGGGGATCGAGCCCAGCAGGTATCCGGTGGCGATCATCAGCACAGTCCACACCCACCTCATCGCCCCTGCCCCTTTCGTCGCACGTAGACGCGGGCCGGCTGGAGAACAGGCCGCCGGACAGGAACCCTCAGCGCACGTCCCAACCAGCCGATCCACATCCGGCGCACCAGCGCCGAGCGGCAGGGACTGGAGTGCACACCCCACGGTGAGAGGATCAGCGCGCGCGGCGGTCTCGCCCGGCGGTAAAGGGACAGGGTGTGCCACAGCGGCACCTTGTCGTCCCACAGGCAGTGCACCAGCAACACCGGCGTCGGAGCAACAGCACTTATCACATCGGCCACGGGCTGTTGTACCCAGGAGTGCGCCAGCCGTACCCAATCCACCGCCAACCGGTAGCCCATCCGCCGCATGTCGGCGATGGCCTGCGCGTTCCGGCGGGGCCTCATGCCGGGAAACGGGCTATCACCCGGGTAGTGATATACTGTGCCATCAGGGCTAGGTGGCAGGTGATCCAGCCCGGCCAGCAGCTTTGCGCCACCGTTGTCGGCAGCCGGGGCCAGCGCGACCACGGCGGCAATGGACGGATCTCGCGCTGCCGCCAGCAGCACCACCCGCCCACTGATGCTGTGCCCGACCAGCGCGATGCGCCCGGCGTCCACGTTGGGCTGGTGAGCCAACAGCGCTGCGGCAGCCAGCACATCGCCGATCGGGTCCTCGGCGTACACCCCGCCGGATTGACCATGCCCCCGCAGGTCGAAGGCCAGCGCCGCCACGCCACGCGCGGCCAGCTCGCGGGCAGCCCGCACCATTTCATGGTGGTCCGAAGCGAAGCCATGTAACAGCACCGCGCCCGGCCACGGCCCGATGCCGTCTGGGAAAAACAACTCCCCCCGTAACACGACTCCCTGACACTTGAATTCAACACTCGTAGATTTTATCATCTTCACAGTTATCCACCATCCCAGTAATCTCTTTCCGCGTTGATATTACTGCCGTAGCGCCCCAATAATTCGCTGACAGAAATCCACACCTCGGCCCGGCGCAGATGAAGCAGTCGCCTGCGGCGCAGGCTGGCCGCGTTGAAGGCCCACATCAGCCACCAGGCGTAGAAATTCTCCCAAAACTCGCCGAAGCGTCCCAACGGGCTTCGGTAAGGGATCACGTCAAAGCCCAGATGCCGCATCAGACGCAGCCCACTCCCCCTGTCGCCAGGGGTGATCAGCACTGTCATCCCACCGACGGCGCGCATATCGGCCAGGCCAGGCTCGTCCGCCAGCCAGTGGGCCACTGCTCGCAGCGAATGGAGCCACATCCGATACACTCTCGCCGCCCAGGCCAGGTCAGGGCCAGCCGGCCCCATCGGGGGCACGTGCTCATTCCACAGGTGCAGCATCAGTACAGGGTCGCCTGCTCGCACCAGGGTGCCGCCAGGCAGGTGAAGGTCGTGTGGGGCACGCGCCACCTGTAACCGCAGCAAGCACTCAGCCCTGTCGCAGAACTCGAACACGCCGCTGGCCCGCCGGATCAGCCCGTCAAAGCGCCGGATAAGAGCACGCATGCCTATCGCCCGCCGATGAAGAAAATGCCAACCGCGATAAGCAGTGTCCCCACCCACTGGGATGGCGTGATAGGTTCGTGGAATAGCCACCAGGCCGCCCCTACCTGCACGCCGATGACCGTCAGGCCAGTGGTGAGCGGGAAGGCAACACGGAGTGGGACGTAGTCAGGTGACAGTCACCTCGGAGGTGACTGTCACCTGAGATTTTGGCTTTTTGCCAGTTGCTCTATATCGTGATATAATTATGCCACTTTGAACATCTTACCCATTTTGAACCGAACTCCCAGTGTTTGGTAATCGGAACCCAGTTATTGAAATCTCACCGCAGCAATTATCTAAATCTGGCATTTGAAGAGACGGGCCAGGGATGGCCCGTTGTGTTTGTTCACGGTTGGGGT
>JALGVG010000051.1 GCA_029819875.1 Candidatus Zipacnadia bacterium
AACGTCTTCTTTCGCGATGAGCAGGGCCGCATCTTCTATATTCGGCACATGAATGCCAGCCGCAATGAATTGCAGGACATCACTATCTGGACGCTTGGCGGGCAAGGATGGCCCACAACTATAACTGCGGCCAGGCGGGCAAGCCTGCAAGGGCGCCGCTGGACGTTGCACGACGGGGCCACTGTCACGCTGACGGCGGACGGCCGGCAGATGAAGAAGATCGAACGCTTCGCCAGCCGGCAGATAGTACTGTGGAAGGCGCTGCAGGATTACTATACCGAGCATCGCACACCTTACGAGATGAGTACAAGCGAGCTTGAGCGCCTGGTGCGCACAATGGAACAGGCCGGCGCCCAGCCTTACGAACTGAAGACCCAATTGCAATTCAAGTACTCGATCCCCGTGGCATGCCTGGTCTTCGCCCTGGTGGCTGCTCCACTGGCGGACCGCTTTGCCCATCACGGCGCGTTCATGGGGATACTGATCGCGGTTCTGGTGGTGTTCTTGTACAACGGGATACGCTCCTGGGGGTTGGTATTCGGGATGACAGGAGTGCTGAACCCGGTGCTGGCTGCGTGGGCGCAGAATATCATCTTCGGCAGCTTGGGTCTGGTTCTGCTGTGGCGGCATAAGTAACCAGCAGCGATTGGGTGTAGTGTCCGACAAGGACGACGCAAGCTGACACCAGTCAATCCTCTTTCATGTTGGACGGACTTATCTTCATCAGCCGGGTACCCGCAACTTCTTTGCACCAACTCCTCGACGCCGGTTTGCCAGCCCTTAAAGGGGGCCGTGAAACGGCCGATAGTAAAGGCGCTGTACCATACCAAGGAAAGGTGCGAGGTTGTTCCCATGCATGAAAAACCCAATTCACCGAGGTTCTCGTTGTCGTGGGTGGGTGACAGGCAGCGTGCCGGCCGGCGGGAAGACTACGCAGGATTGATGCACAAGGTGGCACACGAGTTGCGCTCTCCTCTGACCGTCATCCAGATGCATGCCGACGCGCTAAGTGCGATGGCCGACCTGGGCCGCGTACAGCGCGCCGCCTCGATCATCTCCGAGCAATCCTCCCAGATTGCGCGCCTGTTGGAATATGCGTTGACGCTGTTTGATGACACTGCTGACGCGGACGGGGGCACCCTGGTGGACATCAACATGGCGGCGATAGAGGCAACCGAAGCGCTGAGGCGCCTGGCAATGCAACGGCGCATAGAGTTGCAGGTAAGGGCTGCGGAACTGGGTGCCGTAGTCAAGGGCAGCATCGCGGAGCTGGGCAGGGCGGTACGCGCCTGCATTCAGACCATGGTGCTGTCAGCCCCCGAGGGCAGCCCGCTGGTGGTGGAGGTAGCCACCCGGCAGGCCAGCGACGGCAAGCACAGTGCCGAGGTAATGGTTACAGCACGGGTTGAGGATAGAGCCGGACCAGGTGGTTCGCAGGTTGCCATCGGCTGGGACAGGGTGCCGATAATGGCGGCCCAGCGGATAGTACGACAGCACAACGGACAGGTCGAGGCCTTGTCCGCTGAAGAAGGTTGGGGCATCAGACTGCGGCTGCCGCGGTACCAGCAGGCGGCCGTAGGCCTGGGGCAGGCGCAAGTCATCGGCCCGGCCTCGGAGGCGCTGGCGGCGTGACGCTGCACCTCACAGGCTGCCGCTGACTGAAATCCCGGCGCAACTTTGGGAGCGGCGATCACCCCCCGTCGCCTGGCCTCCTGAAGTTGCGCACCTTTATGCAAATACGTCGCCACAGCAAGCAGGCAGGAGAACCAGCAAGTTGCGGGAAATCGGGCACGTGTTGAAGATGGGCAGCTCGTTGTCGCGGTCTACTGGATGGGAGCCGGACGGCGCGATCAGCTTACCGGGGTGGAGGTCGGCCGAGCTAGTGGCCCACCTGCGGCAATTGCAGCATTTCTCCGACGCCGGCGTGCTGCTGGTGGCCGGCTGCATCGGCATGATGCGCCCGCAGTTGTGGGTTCACTGCCAAGAGGTGGCGCGCCTGTCCCGAGCAGTAGCAATCGCTTGCGGATTGAGCGCCGAACAGGCGCAGGAAGTCTACACCGCCGCCTTGGTCCACGACATCGGCAAGATCGTTATTGAGCAAGAGGTGCTCAACAAGGCTGGAGCCCTCACGCAGGCCGAATGGCGCAAGGTGCACGCCCATCCCCGGCACGGTGCAGTCCTCGTCCGACTGGCCGGAGCGGCGCGGAACGTGGCGGACATGGTGTATCACCACCACGAACGACCGGACGGACGCGGCTATCCCGACGGCCTGGCCGGCGACAGCATCCCGGTGGGCGCACGAATCATCGCGGTATGCGACGCCTACGATGCCATGACCGCCGGGCGCGTGTACCATGCTGCCATGTCTCCGGCCGCCGCATTGGAAGAGCTTGTGCGCCTGCGCGGGGCGCAATTCCACGGCGACTGCGTGGCCGCCTTGCTGCGCGTGCTCGGCGAGGCCGGCAACTCCCAGGGCGCTTCATTGAGCACACCACCGCAAACGAAGGCCGCTTGAATGCAACCTGTCAAAAGCCTCCGGCGACCAAATTCCTGCAACCAGGCGTGACGGCATTTTGCCGGGCTGCGGATACATTGCCGCAGCGGGGGCGGGGATGACAATCGTATTGCAAGAAGTGCCAGTATTGTGGTATACTGAGCACTACTTTGGTGGCCGCGGCTGCCGTGCCGGGTCATCTGCCAGAGGCATACCGAATAGACGGTGCTTCCTGCTCCGGTCTGCCGTGCAAGACCGGAGCTGCATATCCACAGGGAGAGGTGTAAAACGTGTCTGAAGAACCAACACTGTATGAAGCAATGTACATCATTGATGCCGGGCTTGAGGATGAGCAAGTAGAGGCGGTCGTAGCACAAGTCAACAAGGTAGTGGAAAATGCCGGCGGGGAGGTAGTGGCGAACGAGGATTTCGGGCGGCGACGCTTGGCTTACCAGATAAAGCAGCACACCGAGGGCCTCTACAAGCTGCTGTATTTCCGCGGCGGAGGTCCGGTAGTTGACGAACTCAAGCATGAATTTCAGCTCAACGAGGCGATAATCCGCGGCCTGGTCGTCATTGCCAACCCCCAGGCGATCTACCGCACGGCGCAGGCAGCAATCGGCAGCCAGGCTGCCGAGGAGGAGCAGGAGGCAGCCGGCGAGCCGCAGGAGGCGGCCGAGGAGCCGCTATCCGCCGAGGAGGAAATACAACTGGCCACCGAGACTGTTGCCGAGCAGCAGAGCGAAGCACAGCAACCCGAGGCATGAGGAGCGTCTGACAGGGACACGGCAGGTGGAGGCTGAATAGTAGTGCGGAGGGCGGAGGGCTTTTGTCCTCCGCTCTCGAAGTATCAGTTGCGATATGATCGCAGTATGCGCCGGCTGGCAGCCGGCATGGGAGGGCGGTTTCCGTGATCAATAGCTGTGTGCTGGTTGGACGAATCGGCAACGATCCAGAGATGCGTTACACGCCCAGCGGGATGGCCGTAGTGAACTTCCGGCTGGCGGTGCCGCGCCGGCGCCGCTCGCAAGACGAGGAAGACCAGACCGACTGGCTGAACATCGTGGCGTTCGGCAAGACGGCCGAGTTTGTGGCCCAGTACATGGATAAGGGGGCGCTGGTAGGCGTCGAGGGGCGCATCCAATCGCGTAGCTGGGAGACACAAGACGGCCAGCGGCGCAGTACCGTGGAGATCATAGCCAACAGTGTCCAGGCCTTGGAAAGCAGGCAGGAGGCGGAGCGCAGGCGGGCGGGCCGTCAGCCCGGTCCAGGTCCCAGCGAGGGCGCACCGCCGGCAGACGAACTTGACACTTTGCCCGAAGCCGAGGAGCCGTTTGCGGACGAGTAGAGGGCCGTCGCCGTCCGCCATCCCTTCACAGTCAGCAATGCAAAGCGGACAAATTGCAATCGGCATAGACCTAGGCGGTACCACCTTCGCGGTGGGCGCTGTCAGCCGCGAGGGTACGCTGCTGGCTGCCGCCCGCACCGACACGCCGGCGAGCCGGTCAGCGGACGACATCTGCGACGCCCTGGCCGCGGCCGCCCAGGCAGTGGCTGAGCGGGCGGGCGTGCAGGATGACGAGGGCATCGCCGGCTTCGGCGTGGGAATTCCGGGGCATGTTGACCCGCGGACATGCAGAATCACAACATGCCCCAACCTGCACGCCCTCGACGGCGTTGACATAATCGCGGAGTTGCAGCGCCGGATGCCCGGTTGGGGTGCCGGGTTCGCGGCAAACGACGCGGAGGCGGCAGCATGGGGCGAGTTGCGCTACGGTGCCGGTCGCGCGGTGGACAACCTGGTGCTGCTGACGCTGGGGACCGGCATCGGCGGGGCGGTGGCGATGAACAACCGCGTCATCCGCGGTCCGCGGCGGATCCTGGGGGAAATCGGCCACATGGTGGTAAACCCTTACAGTGAGCGGCGCTGCGGGTGTGGAAACTTCGGATGCTTTGAGACGGAGGCAGGCAAGCAAGCGATAATTGACAAGGCGGTGCAAGCCCTGCAGGCGGGCCGCGAAAGCCTCATCGCCGAGTTGGCGGGCAATGACCCGCAGCGCGTGACGCCCGAAATCATAGCGCAAGCAGCCAGGGCCGGGGACGAGGTGGCCGTCGAGGTTTATCGCTGCGTGGGTAACTGGATTGGGATGGCAATCTGCAGTATCATTGTGTTGTGCGATCCCGACCTGGTGATACTGGGTGGAGGGATTGCAGCAGCAGGAGAGGTGCTGTTTGAACCGGTGCGGCGCACCGTGGCACAACGAAGCCGCGCCTGGGGTTTTGATCCCGCCAACATCGTTCCGGCCCAGCTAGGCAACGATGCGGGAATATACGGGGCTGCAATCCTGGTGTGGGAGCAGTCCGGTTGCCGGGCCGGGGCAGATCATTAGCCGTCTACGTGAGACGGCGCTTCGACCACTAGGCTTTATGCCCAACCAGCCGCCCTCCGCTTTCACAGACATTACGATCCCTTCACTGCTACCTAGGAAAGAGCGTAGAAAGTGGCTACTGCACAGAGCACCAGACATGTAACCCTCAGCCGCGACATGGGTTTGCTTGACGTCACCATGATCGGCGTGGGTGCCATGATCGGGGCGGGCATCTTCGTGCTGACCGGCATCGCTGCAGGCCAGGCAGGCCCGGCCTTGATACTGGCCTTCCTGCTCAACGGCGTGGTGGCGCTACTGACCGCCCTGGCCTACGCGGAGCTGGCGGCGGCGTTTCCCGAGGCGGGAGGCGGTTACTTGTGGGTGCGGGAGGCCATCCCGGGCGCGGCCGGCTTTGTGACGGGCTGGATCTCCTGGTTCGGCCACTCGGTGGCTTGCTCGGTCTATACCCTGGGGTTCGGCGCCTACCTGGGCGAGATGTTCAGGAACATTGTGGAATATGCCCACTGGCAACTGCCGTTCATATCGGCCGCGTTCGGGCACGAATGGTTCGCCAAGGGGGCGGGGATAACAGCGTGCGCGGTATTCACCTACATCAACTTTCGCGGCGCATCGGAGACAGGCAAGGCGGGAACGCTGGTGACGCTGAGCAAGCTGGTCATCCTGGCTGTCTTCGTGGGGTCAGGGCTTTACGCGCTGGCGTACAAGCCGGACTGGAGGCAGCACTTCCAGCCGTTCTTTCCCAACGGCTGGGGCGGGGTATTCGCGGCCATGGGCCTGACGTACATTGCATTTGAGGGCTACGAGATAATCGCCCAGTGTGGTGAAGAGGTGAAAAGGCCGCAGCGGAACCTGCCGCTTGCCATCATCTTGTCTATCCTGATGGTGGTTCCCATCTACTGCCTGGTGGCGTTCGTATGCATCGCGGCAATCACGCCGGCTGCCGGCCAGGCGACGTGGCAGACGCTGGGCAACCTCGGAGAGCTGGGACTGGTGGAGGCGGCACGCCAGTTCATGGTGGGAGGCCGCTTCGTGGGAGGGCTGATATTGCTGCTGGGCGGGCTGTTCTCCACGGTTTCGGCCCTCAATGCCACCATCTATTCATCGTCGCGCGTTTCGTTCGCCCTGGGGCGGAACCGCAACCTGCCGGATATTTTCGCCGCCATCCATCACCGCTACCGGACGCCGCACGTGGCGGTAATCGTCTCAGGGGCGTTGATCGCGCTGATGGCGGTAGCTCTCCCCATCAAGGACGTGGCCTCGGCGGCGGACGTGATGTTCCTGATGATGTTTGTGCTCATCAACATCGCGCTCATCAGCTTGCGCCAGCGGCGCCCGGATCTTAAGCGCAGCTTCCGCGTGCCGCTGGTGCCCTACATTCCACTGGTGGCGGCGATTACCAGCATAGGGTTGACCGTGCGGCTGTTCGTGGACAGCCCCAAGGCGGGGCTGGTTACGGTGATTTGGCTAACGGTAGGGCTTTTGGGATATTATTTATATGCACGGCGCAGAGAAGAAGTGGAAGCACGGGCGCCGGTGGTGTTCGAGCGCGTGCCGGTGCGGGAGGCCAACTACAGGGTGCTCATTCCGGTGGCCAACCCCAGTTATGTGGAAAGCCTTGCGACGGTGGCGGCGGCTGTAAGCAAGTACCATGACGGGGAAGTGATAGGGCTTAATGTCATCGCTGTTCCGGAAATCCTGCCCATCGAGGAGGCCGTCAGGTTCCGGGGACATGCCGAGAGGCTGCTGGACAAGGTCCATGATGTGCTGGAGCCGTACGAGGTTCCGGTGCATACCATCGTGCGGGCCAGTCACCGGGTGAAGCGGGCAATCCTGGACACGATCGTGGAGCACGACGTGGACATGGCGGTGGTGGGGTGGCGAGGGTGGACGGAAACATCCAACAAGGTGTTGGGGACGGTACTGGACGCGGTGGTTCGTCATGCCCGCTGCGACTTAGCGATACTGAAAACGGTCAACCCGGTCCGCGAGGCGAAGCGCATCTTAGTGGGTGTGACCGGCAGTCCCCAGTCGGCGCTGAGCATTCGGACGGCGAAGGCTATCAGCGCACTGCTGGGGGCAGAGGTTGATTACGTGCACTTTTTCCGCGAAGGAGAGCCCGAGCCGGTAGAGCTGGTGGAGTACTGGAGCAGCCGGCCGGACCCCGCGCTGCAGGTGCAGGTACGGCTTCAAAGCGCCTCGTCGCCGACCGCCGGGTTGGTGAGGGCGGCCGCCGAGTACGACCTGCTCATCCTGGGGGCGGCCCGCGAGGCATTGATGCAGCAGCTCCTCTTCGGCACCAAGACCCGTACCGTCGCCAGCCTGGTGAAGCGCTCGGTACTGATGGTCAAGCAGTACGAGGGGCCGGCCAGGGCCGCGGTAAAGGAGCTCTTCACCCCCATCGAGGAGGAAGAGCGTCACCCCGTCGACTACGGCGAAGAGCAGTAGGCACGTGCCCGGGGCCGGGCAACGCAAGAGCCGGGGCTGTGGTCGCCGGCCACGACAGGAACGAAGAGGGCATCGGCAGGCGTTGTTAACTATTGAGGTTGTTGACAGTTGAGGGTTATGTCGGTAATCGAGCAGTTGTTGCCTTTGCTGGAGCAAACCGCGGATTTTGCGGATATACGCAAGGCCACCGACACCACGGACCGCGCTATTTGCGTGGAGGGGGTCAGCGGCGCTGCGAAGGCCTTGCTGTGTGCCGCCATCGCGGCCCAGCGCGACAGCACCGCGCTGGTGCTGACATACAACGAAGAGCACGCCCGGCAGCTTGCCGGGGACCTGGCTGCAATGCTGGGAGATGACAGCGCAGGCAGGCGGGTGTTGCTGTATCCGTCCATCGCCTCGGCGTTGTATGACGGCGTGGAGCCGGAGGCGGATGAGGTGGCCCAGAGGCTTACAGTGCTGCAGCGCTTGTGCAGTGGAGCGCCCACCGTCGTGGTAACATGCGTAAAGGCCGTACTGCACTTGACGCTGCCGCACGAGGAGCTGAGGCGTGCACAACAACAGATCCGGCAGGGCCAGGGCCTGGACCGCGACGAGTTGGCGGAAGCGCTGCTGGACATGGGCTACGAGCGGGTAGACCTGGTGGACGACGTGGGCCAGTTCTCGGTGCGCGGCGGCATCATTGACATTTCTCCGCCTACCAGCGCGTTGCCGGTGCGTATCGAGCTGTTCGGCGACGAGGTGGAGACGATCCGCCACTTCGACCCCGTCACGCAGCTTTCCACGCACCAGGTAGAGCAAGTAACGATCGGGCCGGCGGGGGAATTGATGCTCAGCCAACAGGCCGTGCGCTCGGCACTGCCCGCCATCCGCAGCGCGTTCCGGCGGGAGCTGGATCAACTGAACGCCGAGGGCAAGCAGCGGGAAGCGCAGCGCTTGCGGGAGCGCATGGAGCAGGACCTGCAGCGACTGGAGCAACTGCATCCCAGCCGGTCGCTGATTCACTACCTGCCTTATGTCTACCAACAGCCTGAAAGCATCCTGGACTACCTGCCTGCAGATGCATACCTGATAGTGGACGAGCCGGTGCGGCTCAAGTCGCACGGCGAGCAGTTCGAAAGCGACGTGAACGCCGCGTATCGAAGCGGGGTGAAGCTGGGCAACCACCTGCGGCTGCCGGCCACGGCGTGCATGTCGTTTGCCAAGCTGGTGGCGGCGTACTTCAAGCAGCCGCGCCTGCAGCGGCCCATCATCTACTTGAGCATGCTGCGGCGCGAGGTCCCGTGGGAACCCGACATCCCCTTGTTTTCGTTCCGCACCCCGCCGGTGGACAGCTTCGGCGGGAAGTTCGAACTGCTGGTGGAGGGGCTGGCCGAGTGGCAGCGCGAAGGCAGACATGTTATCATCGCCACCAACGACGTAGCGCGCATGGCGCAGGTGCTGCAGTCACGGGGCTTGTCGCAGCTACATACGGCCGAGGAGGGTCTGCGGCTGGAGCGCGGGATAATCAACATCGCCGGCCTTGACCTGTCCGGCGGCTTTACGGTGCCTTGTGCCGGGCTGATCGTGCTCAGCGGGCGGGAGATATACGGCTGGCGCAAGATCAGGCGCCCCGAGGAGCCGGTGTACAAGCGCGGGTTCAGCCTCACCTCGCTGCAGGAGCTGCACGAGGGCGACTACGTGGTGCACATAAACCACGGTATCGCGGTGTACCGGGGTCTCAGCAAGCAGCAGGTCGGGGGCATGGAACGCGATTACCTGGTGTTGGAGTATGCCGAGGGCGACAAGCTGTACGTGCCGGTAACGCAACTTGACCGCGTGCAGAAGTATTTCGGCGCCGAGGGGGGCAGGCCGCAGGTAACATCACTGAAAAGAGGGCGCTGGGAACGCGTCAAGCAGCGGGCCCGCAGGTCGGCCCGGCTGCTGGCGGCGGAGCTGATGAAGCTGTACAGCGCGCGGGAGCGGGCCGAGGGGTTCGCGTTCTCGCCGGATGGGCCGTGGCTGGCCGAGCTGGAAAGCTCGTTCCGCTACGAGGAGACGCCCGACCAGTGGCGCGCCATTGAGGAGGTCAAGGCGGACCTGGAGAAGCCGGTCCCCACTGACCGGCTCATCTGCGGAGACGTGGGCTTCGGCAAGACGGAGGTGGCCATCCGCGCGGCATTCAAAGCGGTGCTTGACAACAAGCAGGTGGCAGTGCTGGTGCCTACCACGGTACTGGCGCAGCAACACTACAATACGTTCCGCGAGCGGTTGTCGCGCTATCCGGTGGAGATTGCAATGCTCAGCCGCTTCAAGAGCCGGCAGGAGCAGCAAAAGATCATACGGGGGCTGCGCGACGGGACGGTGGACGTGGTAATCGGGACGCACCGGCTGCTGTCTTCCGACGTTCAGTTCAAGGACCTCGGATTGCTCATCATAGACGAGGAGCAACGCTTCGGGGTCAAGCAAAAGGAGCAACTGAAGAAGCTACGGACGGCGGTGGACGTAATTACCCTGACGGCTACACCCATTCCACGGACCCTGAACATGGCGCTGTCGGGCATCCGCGAGATAAGCCTGATAAATGACCCGCCGCAGGGGCGGATGCCGATACGCACCTACGTCCGCGAGCGGGACGATGCCCTGATACGGGAGGCGATTCGGCGGGAGCTGGCGCGCGGCGGGCAGGTGTACTTCGTTCATAACCGGGTGCAGTCTATCAGTCACGTAGCGGCGGCTATCCAGCGGCTGGTTCCCGAGGCACGGGTGGCGGTGGCGCACGGCCAGATGCCGGAAGCGGACCTAGAACAAGTGATGCTGGCCTTCTACGCCGAGGAGTTCGACGTGCTGGTTTGCACCACCATCATCGAGAACGGATTGGACGTGCCGAACGTCAACACGATAATCATAGATGATGCTCACAAGCTGGGGCTGGCGCAGTTGTACCAGTTGCGGGGGCGGGTAGGGCGCTCCAACAGGCAGGCATACGCCTACTTGCTGTACCGCTATCCCGAGCGGCTGAACGAGGAGGCCGAGGAGCGCCTGAAGGCGATCGAGGAATTCAGCGAGCTGGGTTCAGGCTTCAAGCTGGCCATGCGCGACCTGGAGATCCGCGGCGCGGGCGATATCCTGGGAGCCGAGCAGAGCGGGCACATGTCGGCGGTGGGGCTGGACTTGTACTGCCAGATGTTGGCCGATTCGGTGCGTGCCCTCAAGGGCGAGCCGCACAGCGGATGGGAGGGCCAGCCTGCGGTTGACTTGCCGGTGGAGGCCGTGATACCTGCCGGCTACGTGCCCGGGGAAAGCGTGCGCATTTCGCTGTACAGGCGGATAGCTGCATGCCAAAGCTACGAGGAGATCGAGGCGCTGTGCCGGGAGCTGCGGGATCGTTACGGGCCGATGCCTAGGCCGGTGGAGAACCTTATCCGCATAGCGCGCATCAAGTTGGCATGCGCGCCGGCGGGAGTGGTTGACATATCGGCCAGCCAAGGGCGAATAATACTGCGCCTTGACAACGAGTATAAACTGACCGAACGCGAGCGGCGGGTATTGGAAGGGATGTACCGACCCACCAGGAGCCAGGCGCGACGAGGAGCACGGCCGGTACTGCCGCGCATCAGTTTCAATAGTAACAGCGTCAGTTTCGGGTATACTAGTGGAGACAGCGAAGGCATGTTCCAGGGCGTGGAGCGACTGTTGGAGCTTCTGGCAGCCCGCGCCCGGGCGCGCGGCAACGAGTCGGTGGCGGTCCGCCCCACCGCCGGCATACCAAGCTGACGCACACAGCAGCGATGCAACAGTACGACCTTGCGGGCGGAATACGAGGGTTTGATATAAATGGCAGAAGACAGCGGTATCTTACAGCAACAGCCGGCAGAAGCCGAGCAGGCAAAGACGCAGGCTGAACCGCCGGTGCCGCAGGAGGATCAGGCGGCAGCGGCGGACAAGGAGTATCATGTTCTGGTCGGGGTGGCTTTCGAGCGCAGCGGCAAGATCTATTACTTCCGGCAGGCGGGCGTGGAGTGCGAAATAGGCGACCAGGTGTTGGCGCGCACCGAAAAGGGAATGGAACTGGGTGAAGTAGTGGCCATGGGCGGCGAGCTGGAAGGGGAGGGTGCGGCAACCGATGCCAAGCCGTTGGTGCGCAAGGCTACCGAGAAGGACCTGCGGCGGGCCGAGGAGCTCAGGAGACGCGAACAAGAAGCGCTTGGCATCTGCGAGGAGAAAATCCGCGCTCACGGGCTGCCCATGAAATTGATAGACGCCAGCTACTCGCTTGATGCCAAGCATCTGACCTTCTACTTCAGTGCCGAGCAGCGAGTGGACTTCCGGCAACTGGTACGGGACCTGGCGCAGACCTTTCACTGCCGGATTGAACTGCACCAGATAGGGGTACGGGACGAGGCCAAGCGCATCGGCGGGCTGGGCCCCTGCGGGCGGCCATTATGCTGCGCGACGTTCTTGCGTAACTTCAGCCCCGTAAGTATCAGGTTCGCCAAGGAGCAAGGGCTGGCGCTCAACCCGGGCAAGATCAGCGGCATTTGTGACCGGCTGATGTGCTGCCTGCGGTACGAGCACGAAATCTACCAGGAACTGGCGGCCCAGTTGCCATCCCCCGGGGAGGAGGTCATCACGCGGCGGGGCAAGGGCCGGGTGAGCGAGGTGCTGCCGCTGAAGGGCCACGTGGTGGTCAAGCTGGAGGATAACGAGACGGTGGAATTGAGCGCGGCGGAGGTGGGATGGCCGGGGCATCCACTGCAGGACGAACAGGTCGAGGAGGCAGTCACTGAGCCAGAGCCTGTGGAGACGGTGCCACAGCCGGCCGAGGAACCAGCTCAACAGAAGCCGAGGTCAAAGCGGGGACGAAGGGGGCGGCGCAGCCGCCGGCAGCCGACCCAGGGCTCGGGCAGCGAAAACAACAAGCCGCAGCAAGGCCGGCAAGCGGCGGCCAAAGACGAAGGCAGCGGCGGGCCGAAACCTGCAGGTTCCTCGCGCCGCAGCAGGCGGAGCAGGAGGGCGCGCGCGCAGGCGCGCAAGCCGCAGACCGGCAAATCGCAGTAACCCAAGCCGGGGTTTGCAAGAGGAGGGGCGAAAGATGCCAATATACGAGTACAGGTGTGCGAGCTGTGCGACCAGGTTCGAGTTATTGCGCCCGCGCAAGGAGGCAAGTCGCGCGGCCGATTGCCCGAATTGCGGTGCACAACAGGCAGAACGGGTCATGTCCAGGTTTGCGGGTAGAATCAGCCGAGAAAACGGCGCTACAACAGCAACAGGCGGCTCTTCGAGCTGCGCACATTGCACGGCCAGAAGCTGCGCCGGTTGCAAGAGCTAAGTTACAGGTGAATTGCCGATGGCATCTGACAATGTGACCAGTAGTTTCTACATCACCACGCCGATCTACTACGTCAACGACCGCCCACATATCGGTCATTCGTATTGCACGATCGCAGCCGATATCCTGGCACGGTATCACCGGTTGCGCGGTGAGCGGGTGTTGTTCAGCACGGGCACCGACGAACACGGCCAGAAGATTGCACGCACCGCGGCAGAGCATGGCATGTCGCCCCAGCAGTTCACGGACCAGATCGTGGAGGACTGGAAGCTCATGTGGGAACGGCTGCAGATCTCGTATGACCGGTTCATTCGCACCAGCGAGAAGATTCACATCCATGCCGTGCAGACGGTATTCGAAAAGCTGAAGGCCAAGGGGGACATCTACCTGGGTGAATACCAGGGCTGGTACTGCGTCCCCTGCGAGACATACTTGCTGGAAAGCGACCTGGTAGAGGGCAAGTGCCCCGACTGCGGCAGGCCGGTGGAGCAGATGGCCCAGGAGGCGTATTTTTTCCGCGCTTCCAAGTATGCAGACCGCCTGCTGCGCTACATCGAGGAACATCCACGCTTCCTGTTGCCGGAGTCGCGGCGCAACGAGGTGCTCGCGTTCCTGGAAGAGGGTCTGCGGGATACATGTATCAGCCGGGCGTACAATGACTGGGACGTGCCGGTGCTCAGCGACAAGCGCCATTGCATCTACGTGTGGTTTGACGCCTTGATCAACTATCTTACGGTGGCGGGTTATCCTGACGACAATGCGCGCTTCGAGGAATGGTGGCCGCCGCAGGTGCAATTGGTGGGCAAGGACATCTTCCCGCGCTTCCATGCCACCTTGTGGCCGGCGATGTTGATGGCCCTGGAGCTGCCGCTGCCGGAGACGATTTTCGGGCACGGATGGTGGGTCAGCGACAGCGGTGAAAAGATCTCCAAGTCCAAGGGCGGGGTCGTGGACCCCTACGACGAGATCCGCACGCTGGTGGAGATTTCGGGGTGCACGACGGCGGTAGCGGTCGACGCAATGCGCTACTTTTTGTTCCGCGAAGTGACATTCGGGTTGGATGGAGCCTACTCCACCGAGGGGTTGTTGTCGCGCTTCAACTCGGACCTGGCCAATGACCTGGGGAACCTGCTCAATCGCACCCTTCCACTGGTGGAGCG